>DPVV01000078.1:0-4211 GCA_003526525.1 Lachnoclostridium phytofermentans
GCCATAACAAATAAAATTATCTTCAACTATATAAGCATTTCCACCGGAACCAATTGAAACACCAACATCACCATCATCTTGACGAATAATAAGTTTATCAATAGGTTTTACATAGTATTCTTCATACTCACTATTCTTGTATCCTGCAGTACCTAAAAATTCATTGTTTTCCGATGGAAATAAATCTTCACTTGGATATAATGTCTCGCTCGGATATAGCCCTAAGGCAGAAAGTCCAATGTATTTAAACTTGCCTACCCTTGACATATGACCAAAATAACCGTTAATCTCACCGATTCTCTTTGCAACATCACGAGCAACTAACTTTTCAGGTGATATAGTTTTTTGTATACTTACATTATCATTGGGCAATGTTTGATCTTCATATCCAATACCAAGATGATTAAATAATGATAGTCTGAAAGATTTAATTGTCATTGGCCATGTTAGTGCATTGTACCAGGCAGCAACATCTACATCTAACTTCTTGCAATAGTCATATGCTACAACGTCTTTAAAGCGTTTGTCAGCTTGTTTCTTGGCACTCTCTATTACAAATACACCGAGTGGAATTTCATAGGTGTTATTAACCCTCTGAACGACTGTGAGCGTCATTCCTTTTAGATCAGTCTCAACATCTGCAATAGTTACTTTAAGCTGAGATGCTTCGCAACCTCCGAATGTTAAATCTGTAGTGGAACATAAACTTTCTGACAGCATAAAGCTATCACTTACTAACTGATTATTTGTTACTGTTAAGGTATTTGTTCCATCGAAAAATTTAAGTATTAATTCTTTATATGCTAACTCACCAGTACTAGGGAGGTTATCGTTTTTATAAATATTCTTTAAATCTTCGCTGATATTTAACATAGTTGACCTCCATTAGTATTCAATTAGTGCTATTCTTATCGAATCATAAAGTATATCTTTTTTTTCAATATATAATTTACATATGATGAATTCAACGTCTGGAATGTAAAAGGCACCAGACGCATATTGTCCAGTGCCAGTGTTAAAATATTCTGCAGTTACTTTATCTTTATTTTTTATAAGATTCCTTAATTCTGTAGTGTTACTTTCGAGCATCGGTGGAGTATTAAATTCTATCTTTGTTCTTTTGTGAGGAAGTATTTTACGTCTTAATACACCATCTCCATCCGTGTATGAATCTTCATCTAATATTTGATTTGGAGTACATGTGTATGTACTTGGTTGTATTAAATTGAGAGGAAATATTTTTCCGTCCAATTTTAATAAATATCCATTAAACATAATTCCCTCCATTTTTATTATCCGAATGCAGGACTACCAGTTCTGTTAAAATAATCAATACTTTCATCCTGTACCACCTTGAATAGTCCTTTAGAATTTGCATCAAGTCTTAAATTCGCCTTTAGTCCACCACTGTCTTTTAACGCTCTTGTAAACCCGTTGTAGGCTGCTTGTTCAATACCATCTGTTATCTGCATATTATTAGCAACAACATTTCTGTTACCCATTTTACCAAGCATTTCAGGCCCATTTTCGTTCGCTACAAACAGCTCTCCGGTTGATGGGAAACCACCGGTTGCGTACGGTGCTGCCTTTATCTGATTTCTTGCATTAATATTATTTAAACTACTTGTATCAACGTCTAGTCCAACTTTGATATTAGGAAGTTTAAATTTAGAGACAGCTCCTGATATTTTACCTAACCAACTACTTATTGCTCCATTAGATGAAGTGTCCTTGTTAAACTCTTTATTAAAATCACTAATCATGCCTTTGGCTTTTGTGGATATATTGGCTTTTACTAAAGCTAGGTCTATTGATTCTACTGCAGATTTAACCTTATTAATATCAGCCTCACCAGTCGATGAATATTTAGCTATAAAACCACTTGCATACTCCCACTCTTTATTTAAAGAATTTTGAGATTCCTTGGTATCTTTTATTGTAACATCAAATTCTCCAAGTTCTTTTGTAAGTGTATAAATATCACTGCTGAGACGTGAAACATATCCTGCGTCTGCCTTCATTTTTTCCATGCTTCTAGATGTGTTATTTTTATAATACTCTTCCTGTTCTTTTAACTTATCGTTTAACTTCTGCTCTACTTCATTTCTTTTTTGTGTTTGTTCTGTAATTAATTTGTCTGCTTCATACTGTTTCTTTGCGATCTCTATTAAGTTCTCTCTCGCAGCCTGTACTAAATAATATTCCTTTGTCTTTTGGATTAAGCTGTTGATTTCATCCTTAGTTCCTTTATAAGCACCAGTCTGACTATCTATTAATCCAGAAAGTTCAGGAATCTTATTTATTAACTCCTGTGCATAAGATACTAACAATGCCTGTTCCTTATTCGTAAGATTTGTTTTATCGGCAAGTTTAAAGTATTCATTGGCTAATATAGAAACGGCTCCATATTCTATTTCAACTTTCTCTTTTGTTTTGTCGTAGTTCTCTAGCATAGTATCTACTTCTTTATTAAATCCACGTGCTTTTTCTTGTAGTTCATTTAGTCCCTTAATATATTGTCCGAACTGTGAACTATCAAACTTTGCTTTAGCTAATGCTTCTGAAGCTCCTGCAAGTGCTGCAATTCCACCAGCAATCCACAATAATGGATGAGCACTAATAGATGTTAATAGACCTTTAAAAGCATCTTTAAGATTCCCTATAATTCCAATTACTCCACTAGCAAGTTGGAACCCTAAGAAAGCAGTGACAATACCTCCTATAGCGCCACCAATAGCTATAGCAACATCTTCCGGTATGGCTTTTATTGCAATTGCAATTCCATTAATAGCTTTTGCTAACATATCAGCAGTAGTTGCAATAATTGGTTTTAATATACTGGCCATTAGTTCAATGAAGGTTATTAAGCCACTACCAACACCTATTACAAATTTTGAAAGAGCACCATATAGGTTTTTTAATGCGTCAGTTAATTTACTCCAATTTATAGAGTTTAATAATCCTGTTCCTACGTCAAGTAACCTTGGAAGTCCATTCCCTAGTACCCATTTACCAATCGGTTTCAATCCATAATTATAAAAGTTAATAATATTATCAAATACAAATTTACCTATAGGTTTTAGTGCATCCCCAAACCTTCCAAGTGCTTTTGTCGTTGGTGTTAAGACTTCCTTTAATTTCTCTAGTGATTTCACAAAGCCAGTGTTTTTATTAGTTGCATTTACTGTAAAAGAGTTATTTGGTTTATTATTACTTCCATTTGAAGAAGCGTTAGACCCAATATTAGAATTTACTTGTTTTAGCTCGTCAAATGGAGCTACTGCTTTCTTAGCCTTTTTACCCGCAGTTTCAATAGAATTTCCTAAGTCTGTGTATGTATCTGAACCTGTTTCCGCATCACCAATATCTATCGAAATTGCCTTCCCGAAGAACGCTTCTGACATAGCTGAAAAAATTGACGTTATTTCTTCTAGCTTATTTGCAAATGCTGTGAGTACAGGTAAAACAACATTATAAATTGGTAAAAATGTTTGACCAATATTTAGTTTAATGTTGCTTAGACTAGCCAGAAAACGTGCTTGTTTGGTTTGTGTAGTTTCCGCAAGAGTATCACCATAACGTGAATATGTTTGCTCTAAAATAGCTGCTAATCGGATTTGTTGCTGTACTTTAAAATCTAATTGAGACCATGATTTACCGTTTGCAAACTTTTTAAATGCATTAGTAGATTCAATCATGGATATATTTGTGTATACCCCTAAATCTTCAATTGCCTCGGTGCTTCCTAACATACCACTACGAATACGGTTAGCCACATCATCGTATGTACGACCAGTTTTAGATGCAATAATAGCACTTGCCTTCATAAGCTCTTGCGTACTCTCTGCAGTTTCCTTAGATGTACTCAAGAAGCTACCTAGCAAATTAGAAAATGTAGATCCATACTGATATGCATCTTTTCTGGCTATTCCTAATCCTTTTGATTGAGTATTTACCCAAATTTGGAATGTTCTAGATGATTTTTGCATATTGCGGTTAATATTATCCATGGATGATTCTACAGTCATAGCCATTTTTGTAGAATCTTTAATGAACTTTCCAACCGCAATTGTAGATAATGCAATTCCTACACCTTTCATTGCTTTACTTATGCCACTTTGGAAAGTATTAAATTTCTTTTGAGTATTTAATAGGCCTTTATTTATATTACTAAAATCCGCACCACCACGAACAATAAAGTTACTCTTTTG
>DPVV01000078.1:4338-5415 GCA_003526525.1 Lachnoclostridium phytofermentans
TACTCTTTTGCTGCCCCATCTATAACCACCTCACCTCCAAACAATGAATTTAATACCTTTACTTGCGCTAGCATTTCTTCATTTGTCATTTTTTTATTGCTCTTTTTGGTATTCAAAATTTTGTCGATATCGACTTTCTTTTGCCATACCCACCGACTGATTAAGTATGCTTGAATAAACATAAGATCGCGCTGATTTTCAAACTTTATTTTATATTCTTCTGCTTCTCGTTCCTTTGCTTTTTTATATCCTTTTAAAGCTAGACTTAATTCATACGGAGTAATCTCCCAAAACTCTGATATGCTTATATTAATAGAGGTAGCTAAGATAAAAGAGTTTTCTATGCTAAACTCTTCATTCTCGCTACCTTCTACTCGTTTTTTTCTTCTACCACTACTGATTCGTTAATTCCAAATGCTTCGTTAATAGCATTTGTGATATCATCACCGATTTTTGTAATATTTGAATACTCATCTACGAGATCCATGATTCTTTCGGGTGTTAGATTTTTATCCTCATGCACCAGTCCAGCCCATATTACTACTGCTGTCTCTTCCATGCTTAAGTTATTAAAATCCATCTGAGATATTTTTATTTTTAATTTTTTTTCTACTCTATCAATTGCTCTCATTCCATATTTCAAGTTTCTTGTTTTGTCTAATTCAATTGGATAATAACTCATATATTTATCGCCTTTCTTTTTAAAAAAGAGACCAACGTTAATACGTTAGTCTCTTCCAATCTAATTTTTACGCTCCTGTAATTGATAGTGTTGGTTTTCCACTAACTTTTATTGTGGCTCCGAAACCGATAGTACCGTCTACGTCAACATCACCAACTTTAAAACCAGTTACTACGCCTTTAAACTTCCAGCTAGCTATTGGTGTAGTTGGGAATGTAATTTCATAATCTTCCGCAACACCTTCATCAATTGATGTTTGGAAATCTATTTGATTTGCCTCACTACCTGCCTCGAAAAATCCCTCGATCGGCACTTCTCCTGCATCCTTAAAAGCCCCGATAAATTCACGATATCCTCCAGCACTAGCTAATGTAGTAACATCAATTGTATCAGCT
>DPVV01000177.1 GCA_003526525.1 Lachnoclostridium phytofermentans
TCTTCCGATCTATCATAAAAAAGCTCCCAATCGATGATAGAATTAATATTGCTGATTGTATTAATGCCCCACCTATAATGGAAACGATAATAAATAATATATTTATATTAGATAGAATAATATTTTTCTTAACAAGTGAACTTGTCATTATTAACAATGCCAATATGAAATGACCCAAATATCCTGTATTAAAACCATGTAATATCTCATGAATTAGAGGATTAATAGGTCGCGTCAGTACTTGATCGAACTCCCCCGTTCTAATTTTATTAGCCAAACCTGTACAAGGGGTATAAAAGACCGAAGCTCCAATGGCGTATGATATTAAAGATAAGCTATATAGAAATGCTATTTCATTAGCATCCCAACCACCCAATAATTTAAATTTTTTAACTACGATATACAATGTGGCAAATATCGTACCATAACCAAGCCATTGCCCGATTATACCTGCTATATATGAGGCTCTATACATCATCTTTTTTCTAATTGTTATTTTGATAAAATATAAATATGTTTGTACAAAATTATTCATATCTCAACCGCCATTCACTGTAAATTTTCTAGTCGCCAATGACCAAAGAAAACGACCTAATGCGCTTAATGCAAAAATCCATGCTAAACCAATAATTATGAGATAGTTCGCTTGCTCAAATGGTGTTTTACCTAAATAAACATTAATAGGTTCAAACGTTATGTACCTAAACGGTAGACAATAACTTATTTTATATAGGCTGGCAGGATAGAACCATAATGGGATAAGTGTCCCACCAAAAAAAGTTGTAAATGCTCTCAAATACCAATGTAAGAACCAACATCGCTCAATCCAAAAAGCAAGTAGTCCAACTACATAGGATAACTCAAACATAATAAATATTCCAATTACTAGCATTATTATAAAATAGAATAATCTAAGTATAGATGTTACAATAACCACTTTGTAAAAAATGCTTGATATAATTAATACTGGAATAATATCAGTAATTACTTTAACAATATTTCCCCCCATAATTTCTGAAAATAAGTACCACTTATAAGATATTGGCCTAAGAAAATGTAACGCCACTGAGCCATCTATAACAGAGGTTTCAATATTTGATTCTATATTAGCTCTACTTAGTGTCAGAACTACTGAATTAATTAATATAAATGAAATCATCTCTTCTATAGCAATAGCATTAGGATCAATATTAATAAGAGCTTGCCATAAGTTTATTTGTATATAAAAACTAAGTACAGCGCTTATAATAGAAAAAAATATTGTTGATCTGTATGAAAATTTCGCTTTCATAGATTTTAAAAAAACAATATTGTATGTACTCACTATTCTTCTCCTATCGCCTTTTCGCTTAATCCTTGGAATATGTTTTTCCATGGATATGGTTCCGGTTAGCTACAAAGGCAAATTCGATTTTCCAAAACTATATCTGAAAATACTTTTCTCACATCATTTCAAAGCATTTTACAGACAAATCCGAATTGGTTGTCACCAATCATTATTTTATTAAGTAACCAAAAACTTCTTTGTAAATAAAAAATATTTTTTTCATCAATTAGACTATTGACATAATTGATAAGTATATTGAATCACTTCATTCGAAAATCCCACCTTTTATTATCAATTTTGTTTTTACTTTATATAATTATTATATACAATTTGCTAAAATTTTCAATACTTTACTTAAAATGTTGTTATTAACACACATACATTAGTAGGATTGAACAATTCGCAAACTAAGTTAAGAAAAAAATTTCCACCATAATTATAAGTGGACTCATTAAGGAATTTCGATCAGTACTATATCATTGTAAAAAAATAGGAGTAGAGTTATGAAACTCTACTCCTATATATAAAATTAAAATGAATAATGCATAATCCTGATTTACTTATCTTATACCTTATCATCAATTTTCGGTAAACTCCATTCAAGATAAGTTGCTAACATTCGAAGTGTAATCGTCAGCAAAAGTCCGACTATCATTGCAGCATTTGTTCCAATCCAGTCGCATGTATAGTAATATACTGATGCACCTACAATCGCCGCCACTGCATATACTTGCTTATGTAATACTACTGGTATCCTGCCTGCCAAGATATCTCTAAGTATTCCACCACCTATCCCTGTTACTACTCCGACAAAGATAGATAAGAAAGCCAGTTCACCAAACCCATTGTTTCCAGCTGTATTCACACCAGCTACAACAAATACACCAAGTCCTACAGAATCAAAAACATTTATAAATCGATCTACTCGCTTAGAATAACAATTTATTTTCCCCTGTAAAAAAAACATCACTAAAAACACTAATAAAGTGGTTATCACCGCTACAATTACATAAATTGAATTTCGAAACATGGTTGGTGGTAAAACCCCGAGTAAAATGTCTCGAATCATACCTCCACCAACGGCTGTAGTTACGCCTAAAACCAGTACACCAAAGATATCCATATTCTTTTTTATTGCAACAATTGCTCCGGAAATTGCGAATGCAATTGTACCAATAATCTCTATAATAAATACAAAATTTGTCATTTTATACCTTTTTCCTTCTCCGTAATTTCAAATCCCTGTCCCATTATACTAGGTCGTAATCTTAGTGTAAAGAACTTATTTTTATCACTTTTCCTGGGTCTAAAATAAAGTCAAAATGACACGGTATACAAAAGTATCACCGTGTCATTTTTTCTATTATAAAGTTATTCATTTTAAAGTCATTTCATTTTAAAGTTATTTCATTTAAATTCTATTCCGAATACGAATAATTAAAATATTGGCAACTTTCATTATCACTATTACGTCACGTTCCACAAAATGTCCGATATCCACAAGCTGTTTCTCCAGGAGGTGTCGCATAGTAATCATTCAGATTTTCATAGTCATACGGATTTTGCAATACAGAAACCAAGGAGTCCATCGCACTATAATCCTGATTAGTTACAGCACGTTCAAGTGCTTCTTCCACCCTATGATTACGAGGAATAACAGTTGGATTTACTGATTCCATTAATTTTCTTGAATCGTCTAAGGATTCCTCTTGCTGCTTTCTTCTATCTTGCCATAAATCTAACCACTGTTGATACTCAGTAGAACTTATTAAATTAGGTTGCGTTGTCTGGTTTAATGTTAGGTCACGGAATGTGTTCGTATAATCCGCCTCGTACTTAACCATTAAACCAAGCAAAGCCCCTATCAAATCTTCATCCATTTCATTTTCATGGAATAGTCCTAATTTTTTTCTCATACCATCGTACCAAAACGTAAGATATAAATTAGAAAATTGATTAATTTCTTCCTGGGCAATCTCAATTGCTTTTTCCATATTATCGTGTAATAAAGGTACAAGTGCTTCAGCTAACCTTGCTAAATCCCAAGAAGCCATCTTAGGTTGATTTTGATAAGCGTACCTTCCCTCGGTATCAATAGAACTAAATACGGTCTCCGGATGATAAGTATCCATAAATGCACATGGTCCGTAATCAATCGTTTCACCGCTGATTACCATATTATCTGTATTCATAACACCATGAATAAAACCGACTAACTGCCACCCCGCTATTAATTTAGCCTGTTTTTTCACAACTTCATGGAGGAAATGTCGATATTTCTCTTCCTTTTCGAATATTTCTTTATAATGCCTCTTTATCGTATAATCTGCCAGCGCCTTAAGTTCCTCGGTATCAAGGAATTGATTTGCGAATTGAAAGGTACCCACGCGTATATGGCTTTTTGCTACGCGAACTAAAATAGCTCCCGGTAACGTCGTTTCGCGGAGTATTGTTTCACCTGTGGTTAAAACGGCCAAACTTCTTGTGCTTGGTATTCCTAAACCTTTCATCCCTTCACTAATGATATATTCTCGTAACATTGGGCCAAGGGTTGCTTTCCCGTCGCCTCCTCTGGAATATGGCGTTCTTCCAGAACCCTTCAGTTGAATATCATAACGTTCCTCATCTTTTGTAACGATTTCACCTAGAAGTACCGCGCGTCCATCTCCAAGCATAGTAAAATAACCAAACTGATGGCCTGCATATGCTTCCGCAATTGGTGTTGTATCTTCTAAAACCTGATTACCAGACAGTACTAATACACCTTCCTTGCTTTGAAAGAAATCAGAATCTAGTCCGAGTTCCTTTGCTAACGTACTGTTCCATTTCACTAAGTTAGGAGAAGGTAC
>DPVV01000179.1 GCA_003526525.1 Lachnoclostridium phytofermentans
CCGCACTCTAAACAGTATTTATGAGTACTTAGACTATCTGAGCTGTATATTGCTCCTCCGCACACAGGACATTCAAAATAGTTAGCATCCTCGTCTATGTAGCTTGGTCTTTGCGGTACCTGTTTCCCAAGAGCCTTTATTGATAGATATATTACCCCTTCTTCTAAATCCAGCATTTGAAACGCATAGCCAAAGTCTTTTAGCCTTTGTATTGCTTCTTGATCTGTCATACATGCTTACCTCCGTTCTATTTTTCCGCATAAAAAAACCAACCATCGAATATTGACGGTTGGTATAAAATTAAATGCCTTCATATTTGGGATATTCACCTTTGTATAATTGTCCGTTTTCGCAATCAGGACAGTAACAATAATGATGATTAAATTTGTCTATTGCTCTATCGTAACAAATATACATTTCTAATGTTCCTGGGTCGGCAAGTCTATCAAATTCTCTTTCAAAACCTTCTCTATCACCTTCATCAACAACTTTAATTCTTCCCCTGTTAGTGCATTTAGGACAGAAATTTTCTTTCTTAGATGTAAAACTTGAAAAACCAGTATTTTTAATCAATTCCATATTACTTCCCCTTTCATGTCTATGATAGGAGAATTATACCATTTAAACCGTCAATATTCAATTGCCAAAGTTCAACGCTATATTTCTTTATCCTCCGTATTACGACTTAAAACATCTGTTTAAATATAGCCATAATCACTGCTTTTACTATGCTGTTACCGGCTTGCTTGTATAGCTGAGAGTTACTATTGACCTGTTCTGCCTTGTAGAAATCTTCATCTAAGAAATCCATCAATCTCCAACACTCCAAAGGTATTAACTTTCTTATGCGGTATTGACTCTCTATTCTGCATACTCCAGTTGTCTCTGCTGTGAGCGTAGGACATGTGTTTCCTCCGTTTTGAACTCTACCTCGCCTAGTTTTTGAGCTAGGGAAACTTAGGTCTGCCACCCCCCCTACAACACATTCTTCATATCCTTTTGCTGTTGCTTGCTTTATTGCTACCTTTTCGAGTAGTAAATTATCTTTTTGTACTGTTGTTAAAGTATTACTTATTCCGTCAGTGCGTGGCTGTAATTCAGTCATATTATGTCGGCTCTCTGATATTTCACCGCTTTCATATGCTTTTCTAATTTTCTTACCGTACTCTGTACGTTTTGGTGTTAATACAAAACGTTCAACAACCGCAATTCCTGTTGACCTCTGATTACTGATTCCACAATCGTATCTCGCTGTAATACAATTACTAATATCCCGTGCTTGTGGTTCGTTTATCGTACAGTCTACAATAGTTCTGTTTCCATTTATCTGATTAGTACTAATGAGCTTTTGTATTAATTTTTGTGCTTTTTCATTATTTAGATAATACTTTTCATCAACTTCATTCTCTAGGTAATCTTTTACCGTCTTATTAATTGTTATTGGCTTTGGAAACTTGTAATTGTAATTACCTAGTATCGATACCATGAAACAACGTTCCCTATTCTGCGCCACTCCAAAATCTTTAGCGTTTAGTATCTCAACATAATTTGAATATCCTTTAGACGTTAGGAAGTCTTGCCATAATTGAAAATCCTTAATGTTTGCATCTGATATTACTTGAGGAACGTTCTCCATTAATAATACCTGTGGAAGATTCTCTGTTTCATTAAGCAGCCTTTCGACTTCCCACAATGACCCTGACCTGGTACCACTACCTTTAGTCATTCCTCTTTGTTTGCCGGCTACGCTTAAATCTTGACAAGGAAATGAGTAGGTTAGTATGTAGCTATACTTATCTGTATCAACAATATCTAAGTCTTTGCCATTGAAATTATACACACTGCATAGGTTGTGAGTAGCTTTAATTGCATTGTAGGTATTTCTTTGCCACTGTTCACCTTTGTTTTTTATCTGCTCATATGTCATAGGAGACTTTCCATCTATCGAAATACCAAGTTTATATAAAATAGTTTGTAGTCTATCTTTCTCAATACCAATGCTGTAATCTCCATTATCATCTGACATATGAATAGCTTTATACGAAACACATACATTAACTTCCCATTCTGCTATTTTGTAATGCTCAAAATCTGCACCTAAATCTCTGAGTGCCATTGCTTGGCTACCTACACCTGCGAACAATTCTATTAGCCTAATAGGCTTGTCTATTTTAAATGGCTGTCTTATAACATCAAAGATAGACATTTGATCATTACACTCATAATTACTAAAATCCATTCGTGTACGTCTACACGAGGTCGACCTCTATTACCTAGGATTATGTTTTTCCTTTCTTACTTCTTAACCTTAGCTACCTTAAATACATCGTTCTTCTGTGGCTTTAACTGCGCCAATAATCTATTCTTTTTATTCGCTCTAGACTTTCCCATGTGAACTCCTTTACTATTCGAAGTTTTCTAGCACTTCATAAATTTCTTCCTCTAAGCTCTGCTTATCATCCTCTATGTAGCAATCTTGGATTGCTTCAAAATCACTCCATATAACCTCTGTAATTACCTTTGCTAATTCTTGTCTAGTCATGATTATTCCTTTCCGCTAACTTAGTTAGCTAATTCCTTTCATAAATACAAGCCAATGTGTTTTACTCTTCTTGTTACCGAATAATGGTTTATATCCAATTGCATTAAGTACTTCTTTTAATTTGATTTGATCCTCATTCCATTTGAAAATTAGCACTCCATTATCTTCTAGTACCCTCATGCACTCTTTGAATCCTTGCTTTATATCCTGTCTCCAAGTATCAGTATTAAGCTTTCCGTACTTCTTGGCCAACCATGAACTTTCTCCTGCATTGATTAAGTGAGGAGGATCATATACTACTAAACGAAACGATTTATCTTCAAAAGGCATATTCCGAAAGTCTGCAACAACATCTGGCTTAACTTCTAGTGACCTACCATCACACAATGTATCTTCAAGTGTACGATTGTCCATGAAAACTACATTCTCATTCTGCTTATCAAACCAAAACATTCGACTTCCGCAACATGCATCTAATATTGGTTTTATTTCTGTCACCCCCCCCGTGAAGTTACTTCCGTAAATCTCGATTTAACTAATCAATTCTATATCTATTTTTTAATCTTTTTGCTTCTTCTGCGTATTTTTTAAGTACTGTCTTTTCCTGGATAAGTTCCTTCTCTGTAGCACAAGGCCTTTTAATGTAAGCCTGTAAAGCGTGTTTAATAATCTGTGTTTCAGCATACTGATTCATTTTTTCTTATTATCGCCTCCTCGGCCTAACTATTTATTACAATTTAGTTGATTTATCCCTATTTTTTGATAAGATATATTTATCAAATGAAAGGATGGGCTTGCTTTGAATAATACTTATAACGCTAAGTTACTTAATACTGACGAAATGATTGATGTTGAAGTTGAAGAAGTTTCAGTGTGTCCAAGATGTAAAAAAGGAATGAAGCCTTTGCATTTATATTCAGTTGTAATGATGGATAATAACATACTAAGAAAAAATTATTTTCCTGTAGATGATGAATATAATGACTTTACATCACCTGCTAAAATGGAATCATTTTTGTTATGCTCAATTTGTTATCAATCATTTCTGGCTGAATACAATATTGAAGTAAAATGTGAGGATAATGAATTTAATTATAATGGTGATGATGCTTTTTCACTTTCTCCAAATACATATATAGAAGAATCATTTGACAAATCAATAAACGATATCTCTCCTCAATTTGTAAAAATATACAATCAAGCATTAGCAGCTGAAACTAATAACCTAGACGAAATAGCTGGTCTTGGGTATAGAAAATCACTTGAATTTTTAATTAAAGATTTCTCTATTTATAAATGTCCTAAAGATATTGATCTTATTAAAAAGGCTCCATTAAGTCAGTGTATTAATAAATATATTGACATTGAAAGTATCAGGACATTAGCAGAACGTTCTACCTGGATAGGTAATGATGAAGCTCACTACATACGCAAGCATGAGGATCGTGATATATCCCATATGAAAGCATTTATTAAAGCGACTGTATATTTCATTGGAATGATATTAATAACCGATGATGCTGCCTCTATGCTTCCGAAGAAGTAATTATGAGTGATTCTGTGACCGCTTTTACTTCATGTTCAACTAATGGAATACAGTGTTCAATATCCATTTCAGCTAAGAATCTTCCTTCAAAGTCCCAGTATTGAGTTACTTCTCTTACTGGGTCTTTTTCTGTGCCTAGACCTCTTTTAGATTTTGTTTCAATTACTTGTATAACCTTTGCACTTTTTGTTCCATCTGCTCTAACCATCTTTTATCCTCACTTTCTGATTTGACTGCTATTTCTCCTTGCTGCCTACAAACAATGCTAGTATTAAAATTCCTACTATCTCACCTAATACAAATGATATGATATACCACATAAGCTACCCCCTTGATTCGGTTAAGCACCTTTTTGATTTGTTATTGGCTTTTTCTTTATTAAGCAGGACCAGGAACAAGTATATTTAGTAGTTCTCTTTTTGATGTATTTGTACGCCCACTTAGTTACATCCTCGATATAAAATACTCTTTGGCATACAGGACATATATGCTCACCTAATCGCAATTTAACTTCCATCACTTTCACTCCTTTTCTTATTTTCAAGTTGTCCTAACCATTGATTTTTAAGATTGTTTCATTAACCACACTCGCTAACTCATTTCTTCGGTTATTAACACTCATAGGTATCTGGTTCAGTTTCTTTTGTTGCTGCTGCTCCTGCTCGTACATCATTCTGAAGTTTGCTCGATCTGCAACTATATTCTCGGACATGCATATATTTTGCCATCCGATACGCTTTACACATTTTCTTGTTAAATCATCCAGACTTTCGAGTGCTTCAATCTCCTGCATATAACCATATCTTCTTATCGCCTTAATAACTGTTTCCCATGCTTCACCATAATCCAGGACTTTAATACTCGTAATTTGTGATGATAACTCTCTAATGTCTGCTATGGAAGGTGGCATCTTATTTGTTGCTATGTAGCTTTGTACTGCATTGCTTACGATTTTATAATCGAGATCCTTAAGCATTCCATACCAAATATCTGTACTAGCATCATCTGGCATTACATTAGACCATGGATAACAGGATTTAATTGCAGAAGATATCATCGCAAACTCTTTCACGTTCATTCGCCCATTCCTCCATTCTTCTTGCATACTGCTCTGGTGTTTCTTTCCCAGAAGAATTATTGTAAAATGATTTATTATTCTTCTGTTCTTTTTCTTGTACTGCTGAAACTACCCACTTTTTTATAACTAAGTAATGGTTCTTTGCCTTATAGCCCTTCATTTCGATATACTCATCAAGGTAAGTAATCGCCTTAGAATACATTTCATTTCCAAGTTCATTAATTAGTTTATTCATTTCATCATCGGTGAGTAGTACGTGCTGGTAAGCACCGTACTTATGCTTTTCTTTTTTCTTTTTTATCTCTTTATCTATGTCTTTATCTTTATCTATTTCTTTATCTATATCTATTTCTTTATCTATAT
>DPVV01000079.1 GCA_003526525.1 Lachnoclostridium phytofermentans
TCTATATAACCACGAAAGGAGACCAGCTATGAAAATTCAAGTATAAAATAACTGGAAATTTCATTTTGATATTACTTTTATAAGTAGCTAAAAATGGGTAACCTTAAGAAGGCGCCCTTAAGGGTGCTTTTCAAAATCTATCAATAATGATCTCGGATTTAGTCGAGATTAAACTCTAATTCGTTAGTAAGCATCTTGTAAATGATTCTGACTAACTTACCGGCACAATGCCCAAGGGCGTTGTAATGTGAACGACCTTCAGACTTCTTGGCATCATAATAATTCTTGAATGTCCTATTATTTTTTACAACATTGTGAGCTGCATTAATCAAAGCGTATCGAAGAATTCTTGAACCACGCTTGGACATTCTTGTATGGCTAGCACTAAAATTACCTGATTGATAAACGGAAGGGTCGAGTCCGGAAAATGCAAGAAGTTTACTAGGATCAGAAAAACGGGTGATATCACCTATTTCACCAAGGATCATGCCACCATTGATATATCCAATACCAGGGATGGTCATGATTACGGAATCAAATGAAAGTATGATATCTTTCATCTCTGATTCCACCTGATTTAATTGGCTATCTAGTAACTCAATTTGTTGAATGGATTGAGTTATTTGAATAGATAGAGACCTGTCACTGGAACCGACAGAATTCTGTGCGAGAACTCTTAATTCTTTTGCTTGCTCTTTCTTGAAATGACCGTGTGAGGCTGATACAAGAAGATGCACAAGATGAGTCATATGCATAGAAACAATTGCATCTGGTGTAGGAGCCTCTTTTAAGAGGCAGTAGCAAGCCTTTTGGTGTAAACCGGATTTGAAGAAGTACTGGAATTCAGGAAACACCTGATCCATGTAAGAAGTTAGTTGAATTTTCAACCTAGTTCGTTGTTTTACAATCTTCTGCCGGAAACGTCCAAGATTCTTCAAATGCATTAGGTCGATGTCTTGGACAGTGTAGAACCTATGAGGCTGTAACATAAGAGTTTTAGCGATAATGAAGGTATCAACCTTATCTGTTTTCGTCTTACGAATGTTGTTCTTTCGCATAGTTGACGTTTGGATGGGGTTGATGACGCATACCTTGAAGTGTTTCGAAACAAGGAATTCAACAAGGTTGTTGCCATAGTGAGCCGTGGATTCAAGACCAATGATGAGGCTGTTCTTATCGAAGGAATCGAGTGAAGAGATTAGCTTTTGGAAGCCACCATTGTCATTCGTAAATTTAAAAGGCTCTAAGAGTACTTCGCCATCAGAAGATATGGCTGAGGCAAAGTGATTGAGTTTGGCAATATCAATGCCAACATAAATCATGAGGATAAATCCTCCTTTCCAAAAATCAATACCGTGACATCCACCAGCGATTATCATTGTAGACTTGATTGAAATAAGTACTCATAAGTAAAAACTTAGGCACATCCAGCTAATAAACAATTCAGATAAAGGTAGCGGCAATACACTCCAGTGAAGTAGTCTAGCTACAGGAAAAAATCAAAAGTACCACAGTATCTGAATGTATTATAGCCACGTTAAAAAGAAGGGAGACGTATGATTAATGGCTTTAATTAATCATACAAGTTTATATGAATACACTAACCGTATTTTTAGAAATGAGAAAAAAAGATACACAAAAAATATTTCAATGTCTTAATAAAAAAGACGATTATTTTGGAGCATTTACTTTTATAAATGAAGATATTAAAAACGAAGATGAAATATCTCCATTTAATAACTTCTACAACAATATTATAAGTTTGGGTAATCTTGAAATTGACTATAAGCAAGCATTAACATTATTGACCAAATTAGTACTCAATTATATTAAAAGTACCCAAATACAATTTTATCAAAATTGTAGAATCTTTATATCAGACAATGAGGTTGTTACGTTTCTCAACAAAACATTTCTTCGTACAAAAAAGAATATTGTTTAGAAAACCTTGAATTTATTTTTATTGAAAGACACAAAAACCAATTTGTCTGGGAAATGCTTTCTAATGTTTGCTTACTTAATAACACAGAATATAGAGTTATAGATGAAAAGTTACACTTCTTAAGAACTTTAACAAAAAATGCACATACCACAAAACAAAAACGTATAGCAGAATTATCAAAAGAAAACGTGGAGCTTCATTCACAAATTAGCAATCTTACATATTTATTAAACTATTATAGAAACGAAAGGGGTAAAGAATAAATGGAGAAATCGACTTACCAGAAAATAATTGAATTTGAAAAATGGTATCAAGACCAATGGAAATTAGTTGAAGAAAAAATTGAAGAAATAAAAAAATCAGATTATATCTTAACGGATAAAGATGATAATGAACTTGATAATATATAAGGAGAATATAATTTATGAAAGAGAAAAATATTTTGCTTGAAAAATCTACTGATTTTGCAGTTGCAATAGTTGAATTGTCAAAACGAATTAGTCAAAATCCAATTAACGGTATTTTTATAAATCAGGTTGTTCGTTCAAGTAGCTCTATAATGAGCAATGTTGCCGAATCTGAATTCGCTTCTTCTCGAAAAGATTTCTTATGGAAATTACAAATTAGTCTTAAAGAAGCTAATGAAACCAAATATTGGCTTACTTTAATGAAGCGAAGTTTATTTATTTCGCAAAAAGATTACGATAAACTATTACCAGAATGTGAGGAATTAATTAAAATGCTTGTATCAAGCTGTAATACAATTAAAAAAAATTAAGATAAAAACAGTATTGCAAAGGTAATAACCATTCAATGCTGTTATTTTTAAATATTAATTATAAAATTCGTTGATAACGACATCTTTTTTTCTTTTAGCAACTTCTTTAGCTATTTCTTCATCAAACTTATTGTTTGTTAAGAAATATAAATAGACAGTATATATATTATTTGAATCTTTTAAATTATCATCTAAATATTTTTCTTCTATTATACTTGCTTTATAATAATAAATCCTAGCATTAACATTATCACCATATTCGTTAGTAAATGGGTTCTCAACAGAATAAAAACCTCCATCAAATTTAGATACTTCTTTACAGCCTTGAGGTAATTGTTCTTCTCCATACCCTTCGTCATCTCTTGCTGCAAAAACTGATTCATAATTAAAAAATAAATTAATTACAAATAAGAAAGAAATTAAAAAGATTATTTTATACAATGAATCGTTTATTTTAATATATTTCATATAAATCCCTCTCTATATATTTTTTATTATTTATTATATATAATATGAGAATTGTTATATAAAAACAACTTTATTATAGTTTTATGGTAAACATAAAACAAAAAACTTCTAAGAAAAATTCTTAGAAGTTTTTATAGTTATTTAGATTTAATTACATAGGTTCCACCACTTACATATTTTACTTTACAAGAACCAATAGTTTCAAAAGATTCTTTGTTAATACCATAGTCATTATTACCTTCCCATTCACTATATATAGCTTTGTATAAGGTGTCAATTTCATTTGTAAATGAAGCTAAAAGTAATTTTAGACTGTTTTGGGCCACCTTATCATATTTACTACCATTATATATAGCTGTTTTTAAAGTAAGTTCATATTGACTACCATTTTTACTTAATGTCATTGCTGTTTGATTTGTATGGTCTCCGAAGAATGAAATACTTATATAATCTGAGTCAACAATAACTTTTGTAGTATCAGCTTCTACATATTCACCTATATCTTCAATGCTTGATTGAATATACGAATTGAACTCCTGCGTTGCATCATAATATGGATGAGAACCATTAATTTTATCATTTCCAAAAGCACCACCGTTTGTATCACTTGGGTCCTTAAAACCTTTTCCAGCTGTAGGAACTTTAATTCCACCAATTGTTATATAATCTTCATTACTAGGCTTAGTTTCTGGTGGCGTTGGTGTTGGAGTCTTTTCAGGTTCCTTTGTAGGCTCTTTATCTGGAGTTTTAGTAGGTTCTTTAGTTGGTTCTTTAGTTGGTTCTTTTGCAGGAGCCTTAGTAGGTTCTTCTGTAGGCGTTTTTTCAGGTTCCTTTGTAGGCTCTTTATCTGGAACTTTAGTAGGTTCTTTTGTTGGTTCTTTATCTGGAATTTTAGTAGGAAAAGATGTAGGAACAAAAAAAGCTTTTCCTTTTTCATCTAATATGGTTGTGGTTTTGCGAAGTTCTGAAATTTTTTCTGTTTTACTAAGGACGATTACACCAGTGTAGCCTTGTTTTTGAAACTCTGTACCCTTAGTAGAAAAGTATTTCGTATTTACTAACTTACTTAAACTATTATAATGAATTAAATTATAGCTTGTACCGTCCACTTTTGCTGTGTACGGTGTATATGTATTTTTATA
>DPVV01000060.1 GCA_003526525.1 Lachnoclostridium phytofermentans
TTTGCAGGCTATGGAAAGGTATGGTGAATAGTATGAAAAAACTATTAAGTATTGAAAAAGTAAAAGGTAGAGAAATCTTGGACTCCAGAGGAAATCCAACAGTGGAGGCCGAAGTTATTTTAACTGACGGCAGTGTAGGTATGGCTGCTGCGCCTTCTGGTGCATCTACAGGCGCATTTGAGGCAGTAGAATTAAGAGATGGAGATAAAGGGCGTTATCTTGGTAATGGCGTATTAAATGCAGTAGAACACGTAACGAACGAACTATCAGAAGCAGTCTGTGGAAGAAACCCATTAAATCAAGTTGAGATTGATGCTGCGATGATTGATGCGGATGGTACAGATAACAAGGGAAAGCTTGGTGCTAATGCAATTCTTGCAGTTTCTCTTGCAACGGCAAAAGCTGCAGCAACTGCTGTTTCCCTACCATTATATCAATATCTTGGCGGTACTAATGCAAGAACGCTTCCAGTACCTATGATGAATATCATTAATGGTGGTAAGCATGCAGATTCTAGTTTAAACATTCAAGAATTTATGATTATGCCAGTAGGTGCTAAAAGCTTCTCAGAAGCCTTAGAGCATAGTACAACTGTATTTCATACCTTAAAGAAGTTATTAAAAGCAGATGGTTATATCACTGCTGTAGGTGATGAGGGTGGATTTGCACCGAAGTTTAATTCGGACGAACAAGCTCTTCAGTATATTGTAGAAGCGATTAAAAAAGCAGGATTTGAACCAGGTTCCGATTTCTATATTGCAATGGATGCTGCGGCTACTGAGATGTATGATGAAGCAAAGAAAATTGGAAAAGAAGGAAACTATCTGTTCTGGAAGTCTGGAGAGCTAAAGACTGTAGATGAGATGATTGATTATTGGGAGAATCTATGTAATAAATATCCTATTCTTTCATTAGAAGATGGTTTAGCAGAAGAAGATTGGGAAGGTTGGAAGAAGTTAACCGAGCGTCTTGGATCACGTATACAGCTTGTTGGAGATGATTTATTTGTTACTAACACAAACCGTATTTCAAAGGGAATTAAGGAAGGTGTATCAAATTCTGTATTAATTAAATTTAATCAGATTGGTTCTTTGACTGAAACTTTAAATGCGATTGAAATGACAAAGAATCAAGGTTGGACAGCAATCGTTTCTCATCGTTCCGGTGAGACGGAAGATACTACAATTGCAGATATTGCGGTTGCTACGAACGCTGGTCAGATTAAGACTGGAGCACCTTCTAGAAGTGATCGTGTTGCAAAATATAATCAATTACTTAGAATTGAACAAGAATTAGGTCAGGCAGCTATTTATCCTGGGAAAAAAGCATTCAAAGTTTTAAAATAAAGTTTTATCAAAATAGGAGGAGTTAAACCCCTCCTATTTTTAATGGTACCGATGGTAAGTATTCATAAAATTTAATGATGTTTCCGCTGACCATATGTACCATACTTTTGTTGCATAAGATCGGATCACAGACATATGCCATGTTATCGTATAAAGAATGAGCTTCACCATAGGTAATGTCATATGGTAGCAATGGTTCATAGGTGTTTAATTTTGTATTCTCCATAAAGACCTCGTATCGATTTGTGTAATGTGATAGCCGAATTTACAGCAAGGTAACTAAAATCGTTTTCTAAGATAATCGTAATCGATACGATTTCCATTGTCAAGCTTATTCTCCTGTGTAAATGGTACCACTTCCAGATACCACTTATATTTACTCTTTTCCCTTTTCAATCGCTAATTATTGGGTTATAATAATGAAAACAACATAGAAAGGTCGGATTTTAGTGATAGAAGAGATAAAGAAAAATGCCGAACAAGCTGTGATAGAATTGATTGATATTGCAGGTTTAAAAGAAAAAGACTTGTTAGTTGTTGGATGTTCCTCTAGTGAGATAGTAGGAAAGAAGATAGGGACAAGTGGTGCAATGGCTACAGCAGAAGCTATATACAATGCGATAGCTCCTATTCTTTCAAAGCATGGAATCTATTTAGCAGCACAATGCTGTGAGCACCTAAATCGCGCCTTAATTCTTGAAGAGGAAGCAGCAACTTATTATGGATATGATGTTGTGAGTGTAGTACCTAGGCCGCATGCTGGGGGCTCTTTTGCTACTACAGTATATGAGAATATGAACTCACCTGTAGCAGTGGAAGAGATCAGAGCGAATGCTGGAATGGATATTGGTGATACCTTAATTGGAATGCATTTAAAACGAGTTGCGGTTCCAGTTCGTCTTAGTGTTACTAAGATAGGGGAGGCAAATCTAGTGTGTGCTAGAACAAGACCAAAATTTATCGGTGGAGAACGAGCAGTCTATCGGGGCGAACAGCGGTAAGAGGAATATTCCAAAGAAGGGCTATTAGGTCAGGGGGTAAAAGAGTGAAAGAAGACATAAAAGCTTATCAACATAAAGTACAATACTATGAAACAGATCAGATGGGAATCGTTCATCACTCGAATTATATTCGATGGTTTGAGGAAGCAAGAACCGATTTGCTAGAGCAGGTTGGCTTTACTTATCAGAAAATGGAAGAGTGTGGTGTGATAATACCAGTAATTGGTGTAAACTGTGAATATAAATCAATGGTAAGATTTAATGATATTGTTACGATTTTTCCAAGAGTAACGGAATTTAATGGTGTTAAGCTAACGGTAGCGTACCAAATTACCGACGTAGCTACGGGAAAATTATGTACCGTAGGAGAAACAAAACATTGTTTCTTAAATTCGGAGTATAAAATGTTTCGTTTAGCAAAAGAAAAGCCTGAAGTTTATCAGACATTTAAGGATTTGCTAGAATTAGGTGTAAAGAAGGCTTAAATATAATTAAAATGCGTGAACCAGCAAGTTTCTAAGTAAAATGACAAGAGCACTTTACTTAGAAACTTGCCAGGTTCACGCTATTTTTAACAAATCACGCCCTATTGGATACAGCTTTTTGTAATTCTATGATAATAATTGGAATGATGGAAAGAATGGACACAATCACCCACTGGAACGGCAACATTGGTGTAACCTTAAAAATTTTCGCAAAAGGCTCGTAGGAAACAACTGCGATTTGCAAAAAGGAGCATACAAGGAAAGAAATCACCATTTGTTTATTCCGAAGTAGTCCAATCTTAAAGATAGAGTGCTCACTTCTCATGTTAAAAGCATGAAAGAGTTGTGAAAGGCTTAATACGGTAAATGCCATTGTTCTTCCACCTAATGTATAAGCAACAAGAGCAAGCGAACCAATCATTGCACCTTCAAAGATGATCTTAAAGATAAGACCATCGCTAAACATTCCCTTCTTTGGAGAGATAGGAGGTTTGCTCATAATATCATCCGGTGCCGGTTCCACACCAAGTGAGATTGCAGGTAGCGAGTCAGTAACAAGGTTTACCCAAAGTAACTGAACTGCTAGCAATGGTGCTGGGAGCCCAAATAAAATTGCAATAAATATGGTGATTATTTCACCTATATTGCTGGATAGTAAGAAGTGTATGGATTTACGAATGTTATCATAAATTCCTCGTCCCTCTTTTACCGCAGCAACTATGGTTGCAAAGTTATCATCCGCTAAAATCATATCTGCAGCATTTTTGGCAACATCTGTCCCACCTTTTCCCATAGCACATCCGATATCAGCAGCCTTTAGTGCGGGTGCATCATTTACACCATCACCCGTCATCGCTACAACTTCACCACGCTTTTGCAGTGCTTTTACAATACGTACTTTGTGGGCGGGGGAGACACGTGCGAATACTTTATACTGATAGATATTTTCTTCCAATTCTTTATCTGACATATGACTTAATTGTTCCCCAGTGATAGCACAAGCTTTGAAATATTCTCCATGATTTTTATTTCCATAGAGTTTGCTCTGTTTGGGTTTTACACTTTCAGCTTCTGCTTCCGAGATTATTCCAAGTGCTTTCGCAATTGCACAAGCTGTTAGGATATGATCTCCCGTAATCATAACAGGAGTGATTCCAGCGGATTTACACATGGAAACAGCTCCCTTTACCTCTTCTCTTGGAGGATCAATCATACCAAGTAGTCCAAATAAGGTTAAATCTTGTTCTAAGGAAGTATCCGTCATCTGGTTTGGATTGCGGTCAACATACTTATAAGCGACAGCGATAACACGAAGAGCATTTTCTGCCATTAATAGATTGCTTCGGTCAAATTTTACTTTATGTGTCTGAGAAAAATTTTCTACACCACCATTATGAAATGCCTTGTTACAACGCATTAATAAGACATCATAAGCACCTTTTGTAATAATGAGATAACGTCCATCTGCTTCTTGGTGAACTGTTGTCATTAATTTTCTTGCAGAATCAAAAGGAACTTCCCTGATTCTTGGATGCTTCTTATCAAGAGCTTTCTTATCATAACCATTTCTTATTGCTGCAACTAACAAAGCTTTTTCCGTAGGTTCACCAATAATTTCTGAGGAATTTCCGGAAGGATAAGCATCGTTACATAAAGCAGCATATTCAAGTAGCTGCTTCCCAAACTCTTTGTTTTCTGATTCCATTCCGTTCATTGAGGCTATATGAGTTACCGTCATAACATTTTGAGTCAGAGTTCCTGTTTTATCAGAGCAGATAAAGGTTGCACTACCAAGTGTTTCTACAGCAGGTAATTTTCTGATAATCGCATTCTTCTTAGCCATCCTCTGAACACCAAGAGAAAGCATAATTGTTACTATTGCTGGAAGACCTTCTGGAATTGCGGCGACCGCTAGACTTACGCTAGTCATAAACATATCAAATAGTTCACGACCTTGTAAGGTACCAAGTAAAAAAATAACAATACAAATACCAAGAGCTGCAATTCCAAGCGCTTTCCCAGTCCTTTCAAGACGTTTTTGAAGTGGTGTCTCTGGAGTCTCATCTTCCATAATCATTCGTGCAATTGTACCAACTTCGGTACCCATGCCAATTGCAGTAACAACCGCAATCCCACGACCAAAGGTGATGATACCAGTTGCAGGTACTAGATTCTTTCGGTCGCCTAGCATTGTATTTTCTTTTAGAATTGTATTGGCATCTTTTTCAACTGGATGTGATTCTCCGGTAAGAGCAGATTCATCGACGCGAAGATTAATACTAGTAATAAGGCGTGCATCTGCTGGTATGTAATGTCCTGTTTCTAAGTAAATAATGTCGCCCGGTACAAGCTCTGTGGAGGGAAGTGTGATTCGTTTACTATCGCGTAACACTTCTGCGGTAGGTGCTGACATTTTCTTAAGTGCTTCGAGTGATTTTTCTGCCTTTTCTTCTTGTATAACTCCCAGTATTGCATTTAAAAAAATTATGGCAAAAATAATGATGGGGTCTATGTAATCTGCATGACCCTTTAACAGGGAGATAAAAAAGGATACGACAGCCGCAGCGATTAAAACTATAATCATAAAATCCTTAAATTGCGAAAGGAAGCGGGTGAGAATGCTTTTTCCCTTTTTTGCCTCCAGCTGATTTTTGCCGTATTCCTGTTGCCGTTTTTGTGCCTCTTTTGTGGAAAGCCCGGTCGAAGCATTTACTTTGAGAGCTTTTAAGGTATCTTGTATGGATATTGTATGG
>DPVV01000553.1 GCA_003526525.1 Lachnoclostridium phytofermentans
GAGGCTATGAAACGTGCAATGGAGTTTGATGATAGAATTCCGATTGGCATACTATATCAAGAGCAAAAACAAACCTTCCATCAAAAAAATATTGTTCTAGCAGGTAGAGAGCCACTGGTTGATCGACAAAGTGATAGTTCGGATGTTAAGGAGCTAATGAATGAATTGGTATAATCATAAAAAAAATATATAATCCAATTGTATAAGTCATAGAAATATTGTCTAAGGTATAATTAAAAATTAATCACCAAAGAAAAACAGATAGCAAAGTTAAGTAATATTGGTATCAGTGAAAGTATATCATAGTTTTGTACTTTCACTGGAACCTTATTAAATATTAAAATTGGGATTCATAACGGACTTATTCTTTCAAAGAATACAAGCCTTGATCCCGGAATATTTGGAGGCATATTTATGGCAGTTAAAAACCCTATGACAAGTGACTTTTTACATTCCGCATACGGCGGAGAGAGCTTAGCTCATATGAGATATTTAACATGGGCTAAGATAGCAGAAAAAGAAGGCTTTAAGAATATTGCAAGATTGTTAGAAGCAATCGCTTATGCTGAGTTGGTTCATGCGAACAATCATTTTCGTGAAATTGGTGGGGAGTTAACAGACGCAACTGTAACTGCAGGTGGTGTATTCGGTAATGGCAAAACAGTGGATAACCTCCAAGGAGCAATTAATGGTGAGCTTCACGAAGTTGAGCAGATGTACCCTGTATATTTAAATGCTGCCGAGTTCCAAGGAGAAACAGGTGCACAGCGTTCTTTCCATTTTGCATTAGAAGCTGAGAAAATACACGCGGATATGTTTGCTAAGGCACAGGAATGTGCAAAAGAAGGCAAAGATATGGAATTTACTTCTGTTCACATCTGTCCAGTCTGCGGTCATACCATACTAGATGATGCTCCTGATAATTGTCCAGTATGTGGCGCGAAAAAGGAAATGTATAAAGAGTTCTAATCTAAAACGAAAGAGTAGAACTAGTAATTAAAGAAAATAAATAGTATATATGTATGTGAATTGAAGGCATGAATAGAAGCATGGATAAAAAGTACGAAATAGAAAAATGCAATTAGAAAAAAAATAAGAAAATGATATAGAGAAAAGAAAAGAAAAAAAGAAATAGAAAAAGAAAAGAAAAAAAGAAATAGAAAAAAAGAAATAGAAAAAAGAAAAGAAAAAAAGAATCTAAAAATGTAATAGAAAAATGCAATACAAAATTTAAAAAAGTGACTATCAGACCTGTTTTCATTATATGAGGTTTTCATAGTCACTTTTTTCATGACAAGGAAAAAAGTCCACGAAGCCTGCTTTTTTCTTGTTTTAAAACTAAGGACCAAAGGTAAGTTATGATATTATGTTCTGAAAAATAAGTTAGAAATAAATCAAAACTCATCTCTATGAGCTTCAAAAAAGTCATGGTATATTTTAATATTTTTAAGTTCTGTCCAGGGCTTAGTCTTCACTGGAGTTTGATCAAGATCATAGATTTTAGCATCTTTCATACCTAATAAGAATGGAGAGTGTGTTGAGATTATGAATTGACAGCCAAAAAATCTTACGGATTCTTGTATGAAGTTAACTAATTCTATCTGTCGCTCAGGTGATAGGCTATTTTCGGGCTCATCAAGAAGATATAACCCATTTTCCTGTATCTTTTCTTGAAAATATAGAAAAGCATTTTCTCCGTTCGAATGTTCTCGTATATTTTCCATAAGGTTAGTACGTACGTATTTTGATTGCGTTTTACTTCTTGCTTGGTTTACTTTTTTTAATTGCTCATAATCCTCCATAGAGTTGAATTTAAAACTGGAATACTTGGCATCTAAATAGTCTTCAAAAAGTTCTTCTCGCTTGGTATCAATTCCTTCATTCATCATTCGAATATTTAGCATGTAGTCAAATACATCATCACTGGTAATGGTCCTACTATTGCTTGGAATTTCTCTTAACAGTGAATACTCACAAAGCCTGATATAATCAGGGAAAAAGCTAGATTGATTAAACCTGGAATCTCTTTTTAACTTAAGCTTTTCCGATATAATATTTAAAGCTGTTGTTTTACCAGAACCATTACCACCATATAAAACTGTGATTGGTTCAAAGTTTAATATACTGAGTTCTTTCCTTGACAATATCTTAAAAGGATAAAAAGTGTTATAACATTTCCGTTGTATAGATAATATGAAGTCAAACTCCATCCCGTCATTCGGAAAGGTAAAAGAATCTAGATAAATCATAAATACACCTCACTAAAACCTTATATTCTAAGATTTATTATACCTCACACAGAACATATGTTCAATAACAATAATTTTATCAATCAGGGATTAAATTTATCTTAAAAATAAAACAACATCAGAAATAAAATGCTGTTGTTCAGTAACCCACTATTTTTTCAAGCATACAATAGATTATATGAAACTTCTCCAAGGAGTTATGGTATGGAATGTATGAACTACGAGTACACAAGAAGACAATTAGACTTATCAAATGAGCTGCGTAATCTGTGGGAACAGCATGTTCTTTGGACACGTTCTTTTATCATTAGTACAGCAGCATCATTAGGAGATTTGGAGCCAGTTACAAAAAGATTAATGAGAAATCCAACTGACTTTGGCAATCTTTTCAGACTATTTTATGGAAGGCAGATCGCGCTAGAGTTTGAAGACCTTTTCACTCAACATTTGCAAATTGCAGGTGATTTAGTGAATGCAGCGAAAAAGGGTGATACTGCGGCAGCGGATGAAGCGCGCCGTAAATGGTATGAAAATGCAGATGAAATAGTATCATTTTTAGCTGAGATTAATCCATACTGGGATGTAGAAGATTGGAGAGATTTCTTTTATAGCCATCTTCAGATGACAGAACAAGAAGCAGCACTAAGGTTAGGTGGCAAATATGCTGAGGACGTAGCAATCTTTGATGAGATTGAGGCTGAAGCCTTAAAGATGGCAGATGAAATGTTCGAAGGTTTAATTAAGCAATTTTATGTATGTTAGATTCAACATATTTTAGCAAAACATATCCATGACGTAGTAAAAGTAGGATAGTACTCTATTGATAAACAGATGGTAGAAAGAAGTGAAGAAAAATAGTGTAAAGCTCTAAAATTATAATACAATTTTAGAGCTTTACTTTATAAAAAATATAAAAAAAGGGGCATAAATTAAGAAAAAATACATTAGAATGGTCGGCTTGATGTAACATAGGAAGTAATTTCTCCATAAGTATCACAGGTTACATTTAAATAAAAACTCATCTGTGTTGGAGGAATTGCAAAAATCATAGGTCTTGAAACCGTAGCGTAAGAAGATGATGTGTAATACTCAGCATTAGCATAGGTTAATTTATAGGTAGTTGGGGTATAAGTAGGTGGATTACAAACTAAGCATCTTACATAGCTACCATCTTGATATTCCCAAGTAGTATTCATATAAATAGTTGCAATATACTTTCCGGAAGTATCTGTAATGTTTACACCTGTGGTATGTGTGGTTGTGTAGGATAAAGCAGACATTCCTTTATTTTTATAATCTGTTATCGTAAATATGTATTCTCCAATTTGAGATACATTATCCTCATTCGTACTTGATGCTTTCACTGTGATTGGAGCTATAGATAGTGAAAGAATTCCAAGTACTAGAAGAAGTGATAGAAATTTTTTCATAGGATTAATCTCCTTTTCATATTATTGTTCGTTGATAGAGTCTGGTGTGTATACAATATCAAAAATGTTTATTTTCTCTGTGTTTAAATCTTGTAAAGTAGTTTCTTCCGCTGTGGAATAGTTCGTTTGATCTGCTACATCATTATGACTTGCACTGGCATTAATTCTCTGTGTAGTAATCATAATCGTAAGTAATCCTATTAAGGTAACTAGCGAGAGAATTTTACACGGTAGAGTTCTTTTTTTGAAGTCCATAATCAAAAGAATCCTTTCCTCCATGGAATTCTTCGATAGATAACTGTTTAACAGATCATGCTCCTCCATACACGTTGCAGAATGAACTAACAAAAGAGAGTATTCCTTTTTATAATTAACTCCCTTTGTTTTGATTACTGCTTCATCACAAGCGTACTCGATATCATTATTGTACATAAAACACATAATCCAAAGAAATGGGTTAAACCAGTATAATGATACAATTAGGAGCATGATTAACTTCTTGACTACATCAAAATGTAATATATGTTCGTATTCGTGTTGTAAAATCAAAGATAAATGATTACGTTTTTTTTCATGAACAGGCAGCAAAATTACAGGACGTAAAATTCCATAAGTTAATGGTGATGATATTGTATTAGATTCCCGTATTCTAATTTTTCGTTTTAATTTATGGTCTGACAACCAGTTTAATATGTACATATCAGTTGCATCACTAGCTTTCTTAAACGTGCGAACAGATATCAAATAAGAGCATGAAAAGTACAAAAGGATTAGAATTGTACCTATTAGGCATATTATCCGTAAAGGAACAAGATAATGTAGCATGAGCTCAGTTATGTTATTATTGATAGAAATCATAGTTGAACCTATGACATTAAGCTGCTGAGGTACAGACTTTGGCTTAGGAACAAAGAAAAATGGGAGAATAAAAGATAATAATACAAAGTCCCATAAAATAACTATATACCTTTTTGGAAGTAATTGTTTCATGAATTTTCGGATAAGTATCATAGCAAGTATGAATTCTGTACATAAAACATGTATATAAAGAAATCTCATTAGCTTCTCTCTATTCTTTCTCCCCTATAATTACATTGAGTTTTTCTAGTTGCTGATCGGTTAACTTTTTTTTATGAAGTAGGTTGGCAAAAAGTAAATTACTAGAACCATTAAATAATTTATCTATTAAAGCTCTTGTCTCTTGTTCTTGAATTTCGTGTTTGGATACCAAAGGGTGACAATGAAAGTTTGGCTCAATTCTTTCAATGGCTTCTTTTTGAATACATTTTTTTATGACAGTATAGGTAGTATTGATATTCCAACCAACATCTTTTAATAAGCAATCGGACAATTCTTTTGCCGTCATGTCGCCTCTTTCCCATAACAAATTCATAACCTTTAATTCGGAATCAAATAACTTGATAGA
>DPVV01000556.1 GCA_003526525.1 Lachnoclostridium phytofermentans
TTCAAAAGGCTGCTTATTCTATTGAAAATGAATTAAATATTATTGAACTATTATATCAGTATTATGAAATCCCTTTAGAATTATCAGGAAATCTATTAATCATACTTGATGAAATTACCTTTTGCAAAGAAGCAATGGAAGCGCTTAATCATTACTTAATGAATGTTACAAGTGTTCCAGGAACACCAGTTACGGGAACTAAAGTTTCAGAAACTAAAGTTACAGGAAATAACGTTCCAATACTAGTATTATCGAGTGAATTTATTGAGGTTGACGATAAGTTTTTTGACAGTTTTACTCTTTATCCAATGGAATTTGATGAATTTTTAGTAGCCAGTGGAGATGAATGGTATGCTGAAGTAATCAAAGGGCATTATCAGACCAATCGTAAGATTCCAGAAATTGTGCATAAGGAACTTCTAACAATTTTTGAAGATTATCTTCTTGTTGGTGGAATGCCAGCAGCAGTGAGTGATTATATCACTATGGAAAATACGAACAATGTTGCTGAAATTCATCAACGTATTTATCTATCCTTACTAGCTTCTGCTAAGGAAAAACATTCGGAAAGTGATGCCTTAAAGCTTAGTCAAGTCTGTTCTGTTATGGTCGAACAATTATTAAAGGAAAATAAAAAATTTCAGTATCGTTTGATACGAAAAGGAGCAACTTATGCTCACTATAAAGATGTGATTCAATATCTTGTGACTAATTCTTTAGTGTACAAATGTTCAAAAGGTACATACGACAAAACAGAAGGTATTACCATAAGTCCAGAAGCGTTACAATTTAAGCTTTACGTTGCGGATGTGGGAATACTGAATACCCTAATCCGAAAAAATTCTCTTTATTTAGATAATCAAAATGAAATGATTGAAAAGACAATTTTAGATAACTATATTATGCAAAGTCTTATAGCAAGAGGATATCTTCCGAATTTTTGGGAGTCGAATAGTCAAGCTAAGATTGACTTCTTAATTCAAAACTCCGACGGTGTGATACCGCTTGAGATAAAGACAAATGAAAATACAAGATCAAAAAGTGTAAGTATTTTTCGTACTGCACATGATATTCCTTATTCAATTAAGATTTCGAATCGTAATTATGAATACTCAAATCAAGTGAAACATTTGCCATATTATGCGATGTTTTGCTTATAAGATAGATTGACAAATTAATTCTAATTCGGTAGAATGATGGTAGTTATTACCATCTACCATAGTAGAATAAGCTTATGAGAACTATAAATTGTAGAAAATAAGCATCAAATACAAAGATGCTTGTGAGGAGAAGCAAAATATGGGAGAAATAAGATTACATGAAGGTGAACTTAATATCATGGAACTTTTGTGGTCTAATAAAGTACTGGCAGCGAAGGATATTGCAAAAATAATCAAAGAATATGTCGGTTGGGAAAAGAATACTACCTATACCGTAATAAAACGTTTAATTGAGAAAGGAGCAATTATCCGAGAAGAACCTGGATTCCTATGTAAAGCAGCTATCTCCAAACGAACCGTTCAACGTACGGAAACAAAGGTGCTATTAGATAAATTATTTAATGGGTCTTTAAATACATTTTTAGTGGAATACTTAAATAATCAAAGTTTAAAGCAAACCGAGATAATGGAATTAGAAAGAATAATTAGTAATTATAAAACGGTATAGATGTTATATCAAGAATAAGCACGATCCGTGAACTTTTCTTATCATAAATAAAAACCCCCATGCATGTTTGATGAATCGTGCCATGGGGGTTCATTTATTAGGGTACTTTACTTTACCTTACATACGGATTCTCTTATTACTAATTCTGAGTGGAAAAGCATTGTACTAACTGGTACTGCGGATATTAATTGAGATAGTAGTGTAAATGCAGTTTTTCCGAGTGTAAAACGCTCCTGACGAATGGTTGTTAGTGGAGGAGCTAGATACTTTGCAATTGGAAGATCATCAAATCCAGTGATACTGATATCCTCTGGCACTCTTAACCCGAGCTTATAAATTTCATTAATAGCACCTGCGGCAATAAGATCGCTGGCACATACAATTGCAGTAGCTCCATTTTCTATAAACTTTGGAATATAGGAACTTGCGGTCTCGGGTAAGAAACTGATACCATAGCCAATTAGATTTTTATCGATTTCTAATCCAACATCTTTCATAGCAGCAAGGAAACCTTCATAACGCAAGTTGGATACATAACTGTTTTTGGAACCATTTAATAACGCGATTTTTTTATGGCCATTTTTATAGAGATAGTTTACTAAGGATTTTGTGCCGATGTGGTTGTCCGTACCAATATATGCAACATGTTTATTTGAAATGTAATTATCAAATAGGACAGTAGGAATAGTGGTATGCTTTAATTGCTGCATATAAGCATCAGTCATTTCAAAACCAAGAAAGAATGCGCCACTGAATGCTTGTTGTTTCATATAAGTATCATAGGATTGCTGCGTCTGCGTATAAACATCCATTGGGATTATATCGACTTGATAATGTTGTTCTTGTGCCATTAGTTTAAATCCCGTAATTAATTCATATCCGAATTGGTTGATATTTTCATAATCCATGTTCTCAACCATAATGCAAACTTTATGGTTATCTTGGGATTTTTTCTCTTTTACAACATATCCTAACATGATTGCGGTATCTAGTACCTGTTGACGCATTTCCTCACTAATATCACTTGCCCCATGCAGGCCTTTTGATACGGTACTTATTGATACACCTAATTTTGCTGCTATATCTTTAATTGTTGCCATAACGACCCCCATTAGCTCAAATTCCGTTTACTGATGTCTATTATATCTTATTAATATTTGATTGTAAAGTTTCGAAAACATACGAAAACTGATACAAAAATGAATCTCAGATTAGAATACAATTTATAATTTAACCTCGTCAGGGAAGTCCCCCGCTTCAGTAAGCGGGGGTAAGGACTTTCTGCTTCAACAGGAAGCTCCTGTTTTAAAATGCCACGTAGTGACAATGAGGTAGAGCTGGTAGCGTAAGCGGATTGC
>DPVV01000557.1:0-473 GCA_003526525.1 Lachnoclostridium phytofermentans
AGCAGGTTACCACGCATGTTATGAATAAAAATGCGTCCACTGGGCTATCTTTCTAAGTGTTTTCCGGAAAATATAAACATGGAATGTTTATGTAATGGAATCAGAATACTATGAATATGGAGAATTATATGAGTGCAAATCACGCATCCCCAAAGTATAAAATTATTATTGATGACCTTTTGGAACGAATTAAGAAAAATGATTATTCATATGATAATCCTTTGTGTACGGAGAAGCAATTATCACTGGATTATGATGTAAGCAGAATTACGGCAAAGCGTGCAATAACTGAATTAGAACAGCAAGGTATTCTATATAGAAAACGTGGTGTTGGTAGCTTTGTGTCCAAAGATTCTGTAGCAAAATCATTTGTAAACACAAATATCTCTATTGATAATTCAAATACATTTGTGTTGCTAACCCCATTTGATATATCGAAAGGTGATATGTTAAGAACAGTAGATGTTGTGAAT
>DPVV01000557.1:665-6733 GCA_003526525.1 Lachnoclostridium phytofermentans
AAAACAGTTAATTGAAAAGAAATATGCAGGACTTGTATACTATCCTTTAAAAAATAATATACATCTAAATCTACTTAAAAACTTTGTACTAGAAGGAAAACCAGTAATCATTGTAGATAAACCAATAGAATGTTCTTATTTGCATAATGTGACATCAGATAATTTAGAGGGTGGTAGACAGCTTACAGAGCATCTTATTGAACTTGGACATAGAAATATTGCTTTTATGTGCGATTCGTGTATTGATGAAGTCTCATCTGTTGGAGACCGATTTGGGGGCTACTTAAATCAATTAAAAAGTGCCGGAATTACTCCAAATTCAGAATTTATAGTAGAATCACTCAATGTGCTAGAAGGTTTACCATATCCTCAGAACGATGTTAGTATACGTCTTTTAAATGCGGTAAAACAACTATATTCTAAAAAAATAACTGCAATTATAACAGAAAATGACGAACTGGCGTACTATGTATTATTAGCATGTGAAAAGTTAAATATCTCTGTCCCAAGTGAATTGAGTATATGTGGATTTGATAATAGCATGTGGTCTAAAAAAGAAAACATATCAATTACTACGATTAATCAAGATTTTATTGAAATGGGAGAACAGATTAGTCATATTTTATTACAGTCTTCCTGTGCGGCAGATTTAGTGCCTGCAAAACATATTATTCCTGTCAAATTAATAGTGGGAGATACTACAGACAAACCACGTTTTGATCTATAATCTTGAAGATAATTAGCCGGTGCTGATTTTGATACGTTAAAACAGCATCGGCTAAAAAAATGTCTAATTGATATGATATATCATAATAAATTGAAATTATTAAAAATATAGAAAAAAATAAAATAATACACAAGAAAAATCCTATTAATACAAACAATATATACAATTAGACGTAGAAAAACAAGGAAGTATAAAATATACTATAAAATATATTGACATATCAAATAAATTTGATATAATTTAACTATATCAAATAGTTAGATGCCTTGTATGGGGCTTCTAGCTTGGATTGATAATACATATTGTAAAGGAGATCGGATGAGGATGAAAAAAAGACTATGTGTTTTGTTGTGCATCGCTTTAATTATGGGTATTCTGAGCGGATGCGGTAACAAGGGAGGAAATGAATCTGCTAATACGAATCAAAAAAATGTACCAGATTCAACAGAAACGACAACAGAAGGTAAAACAGAAGAAACTGGGAAAGCAGAGCAGATAATTGTAAAGTTTGGTTTAGGTCCTTTGGAAGAAGATACTGAAGCTATATGGGATGATTATAATAAGACAGTTGATAAGTTTAAAGAAACACATCCTAATGTACAAGTAGAAAATGCTCGTTATGATTATAATGTTGATACATTTGTTCCACTTGCAGAGTCTGGGAATTTACCTACAGTTTTTGGAACTTGGTTTTCAGAGCCACAGAAGTTAATTGCAAATGGATACGCAGCGGATATTACAGATATTCTTGCTAAACGTGGATGGTTAGATAAAATGAATGAATCGATTCGCGGAATACTTTCTGATAAAGATGGACGTGTTTACGGAATTCCAGCATCAGGATATGCATTAGGTTTAATGCAAAATGTAGAACTGTTCAAAGCGGCAGGATTAGTGGATGGAAATGGTGCTCCACTTATTCCAGCAACATGGCAAGAAGTTGCTGAATTTGGTAAGAAGATTAAAGATACAACTGGAAAGAGCGGAATATGTATCTTAGCACAAGATAATGGTGCAGGTTGGCATTTTTCTAATATTGCATGGGGATTCGGAGCGACACTTACTGTTGATAACGGAGACGGTACATATACAGCAGCAGTTAATACAAATGAAGCAATTGAAGCAATGGAATACGTAAAGTCCTTAAAGTGGGAATATGATGTTCTTACAGAAGATCCACTTTCTGAAAATGGTGGTACTGGATTTGCACAACTAGCATCTGGTAATGCAGCTATGTTTATTGGTGCTAGTGACGGTTTACCACAATTGGTTAATAATGGTGCTAAGTTAGGTGAATTTGCAATTTGTGGCTTACCAGCTGGACCAAAAGGACAGTATTCACTGTTTGGTGGTACACCATATATGTTCTCACCAGACGCGACGGAGGCTGAAATTAATGCTGCATTAGACTTCTTAACACTTAGAGGAATTGGACCAGAAGTAAATGAAGAAGCAATTGCTGCAGCTGTTAAAATTACTGTGGAAAGTGGTTTCCCAGCTGTTCCTGGCTTTGCATTATGGGATAGTGAAGAATTAGCTGCTGCTCAAAATAAGATTATAAAAGAAAATAGTAACATGGATCCAGCTTTATATGAAAATTATTTTTCAACAACTGTAAAAGAAGGAAATCTTCATTTAGAGGAAGCCGGAGCAACACAAGATTTATATGCAGAATTAACAAAAGTTATTCAAGCGGTATTAACTGATAAAAATGCAGATGTAGCTTCCCTCATGACGACAGCAAACAAGAATTATCAAACAATTTTAGATAATTTAAAATAATATAAGCTAGGAAATTTCGGTAAATAAATCTGGATTTTCAGAAAACAGCAAGCGAGGCGAAAAGTGGGGAATTTGAGCTTTTGCCTCGCTTGTTTACAAATGGTTGCAGATAGAACACAGGAATTTGTATGCTTATTATCCTTTACATATTATTGAACGGAGATTGAATGAAGATGAAAAATAGGAATAGAACAAAAAAGGCTAAGTTTACAAAACAGGATTTATTCGGGTGGTGCATATTGTTACCAGGAATTTTACTGTTCTCTTTTTTTGTATGGGTACCTTTGTTAACTAGTGTTAAACTGTCATTTTTTTCGACGAAAGGATTTCAAACACAAGAATTTGTTGGCTTTCAAAACTATATCAATGTATTTAGACATCCCGATTTTCTGGCGGCATTAAAAAATACGTTTGTTTATATTGGATGGTCTTTAATCATAGGCTTTTTCACACCAATTATTGTGGCTATTTTGGTATCTGATACAGTTTTATTTAAGGGGTTTTTCAGAGCGGCTATATATTTTCCAGCAATGATTCCAGGTCTTGCATCTACTCTTATTGCAACATTTTTCTTTCTTGGAAGTAAATCAGGAGTAATGAATATTTTGGCTTCTAAATTAGGACTACAACCACAAGTATGGCTTTCACACCCAACATGGACAATTCCTATTATCATTATTTTATGTACCTGGAGAGGTTTTGGCGGAACATCTTTAATTTATATGGCGAATATAAGTGGAATTAGTTCGGAATTATATGAAGCAGCAGCTATTGATGGTGCTGGCTATTTTAGGAGAGTACGGCATATCATTGTACCTTCTGTCATGCCATTAGCTAAGACGTTATTGATTCTTCAAGTAATATCAGTATTCCAGATATTATATGAACCATTAATTATGACAAATGGTGGACCAAATAATGCAAGTATCTCAATTATGCAACTTGTTTATCGATATGCTTTTGAGAAGTTTGATTATGCAAGTGCTTCTGCCTTATCCGTTATTATCTGTTTGATTCTGATTGTTATTAGTGCCTTATATAATAGAGCGACGAAGAAAAAAGAAGACTAGGGGGAAGAACATGTTGTTAAATAAGTATAGTGATAAAAAAGATGGAGCAATTCGTTCTTTTGATTTTATTTCAAATAAGTTAAAAATGCTATATCTCATAATTGGAATTTTGTGTTTAATCATTGCTGTTATTATGCTTTTTCCGGCAATATGGATATTTATGGGCGGATTTAAGGATGTTAAAGAATTAAATAGTAGCATGCAATTATGGCCTGAAAAAATCGATATAAGAGTTTTGATTGATACCTGGAAACATATGAATTTTATGAAATATTATATCAATTCGTTTATCATAGTTATTGGAAGTGTTATTTGTTCTGTTTTCTTTAATGGACTTATGGCATATGGTTTAGCAATTTTAAAACCAAAAGGATATAAGATTATTTATACGTTAGTTCTATTGTGTCTTATGATTCCCTCTACAGGAAGTATTGTAGCGCTTTACGTGAATATTTGTAAGCTTGGTATGAGTAATTCCTTTTTTCCACTTTGGTTAGGAGCAGGAGCAGGAGCGTTTAATGTAATCCTGTTTGCAAATTTCTTTAAAGGGCTACCAAAAGATTTTTTAGAGGCAGCAAGATTAGATGGTGCAGGTAATTTACGCTTGTTCCTTAAAATAGTATTGCCATTAGCAAAGCCCATTGTAATGGTAATTGTAATTTTTGGTATCTCTGGAGCTTGGTCAGATTTCCTATTACCATATCTTCTTTTAAATCATTCTGGAAAAGAGACCGTTATGGTAAAGCTTTATTTAATGCAAGGGCTTAATTCAACAACGAGCATTACTATGATAAGAGCAATTATATTCTCGATTATACCACCTACCATCTTCTTTATTATCTTTCAGAAGAAAATTACAGATGGTGCAGTTGGAGCTGGAATTAAAGGATAACGTAGGGGGAGTAGTACTTGTTGTGTAGAATCTAATGAATGAACTGAGAATGAGTAAGGGTTTAATAAGTGTAGTTAAAAACGGACAACTTTTAAAGGTGGGTAATCATATGGTACAAATAAAAGAAAGAATTGGGAAGTTGATTGAGGATATTGGTCAGCTAAGATATCAAGATGAATTTAGCAATATTGGTTTTAAGATGCTAAAATCAGATGAAAAACTTGAGGATATTAAAAATTTAAATACAGATAGTTGGGCTGATTTTAAAGAGAATCAACTTTGGGGTGGGGATCTTGAATATTTTTGGTTTGAAACTATTGTAACAATTCCAGAACAATTTGATGGAAAATGCGTAGTGTTTGAACTTAGTACGGGCAAAGAAGGTGAATGGGATGCAATTAATCCACAATTCGCTGTTTATATTGATGGTATGTTAAGACAAGGTTTTGATGTAAATCATAGAGAAATTGTTTTATCAGAGTCAGCAAAATGGGGAGAAAATTATCGAATAATTTTATCTGCATTTACAGGAACTTCGAATTTTCGGTTGACACTAAATGCAAGATTAAGAGTACTGGATTGTGAAACAGAGAAATATTATTATGATCTATTAGTTCCATATGAGAACATGAAATTATTAGAGCAGGATGATAAAAATTATCTTGTTACTTTAAAATGTTTGAATGAATCATTGAATTTAGTAGATCTAAGATGTGAATATTCAGAGGAGTATTATAATTCTTTACATAGAGCACAGAATTACTTAATGGAAGAATTTTATGAAAAACATTGTGGTGAAAGTGAAAGTACGGTATGTTGTATCGGGCATACACATATAGATGTTGCATGGTTATGGACGTTAGAGGTTACAAAAGATAAGGTAGCTAGAAGTTTTTCAACTGTAATTGAATTGATGGAAAAGTATCCGGAATATAAATTTATGGCGAGTCAACCTCAATTGTTGGATTATGTTAAAAAGAATGTGCCAGAACTTTTTGAAAACATAAAAGAAAAAATAAGAGAAGGCCGGTTTGAGGTCGAGGGTGGCATGTGGTTAGAAGCTGATTGCAATTTAACATCAGGAGAATCTTTAGTGAGACAATTTTTGCATGGAAAAAAATTCATGAAAGATGAATTTGATAAGGATAATATTGTCTTGTGGCTTCCAGATGTGTTTGGATATTCCGCAGCATTACCTCAAATCATGAAGAAATCTGGAATTAAATACTTTGTTACTTCTAAGATTAGTTGGAGTGAATTTAATCAGATGCCATTTGATACGTTTTTATGGCAAGGTATAGATGGAAGTGAAATATTATCTCATTTTATTACGACACAAGATTATAAAGTAAATACGGATCAGCCTATCAATGATCAACAACAAACAACATATGTTGGAAAAATAACGCCAAGTCATGTAAAAGGATGTTGGAGAAGATATAGTCAAAAACATATGAATAATGAAGTGATGCTATCGTTTGGTTATGGTGATGGGGGTGGCGGACCAACAAAAGAAATGTTAGAGTATGCTAGAAGAATGGAAAAAGGACTTCCGGGATGTCCCAAAACTGTAAATGGTACTCTAGATGATTTTATG
>DPVV01000077.1 GCA_003526525.1 Lachnoclostridium phytofermentans
TTATATATTTCTATAAGCACTTTTGTCTTTTGTGTTATATTTATTATAATTAAAAGTTTAGTAGTCTTAACACCCAAACAGAATTCCAACGCAAGTAAATCTTCAAAAGAGATCGCATACAAAGAAATCTTGGATTCAAAGAATGTTACTGCATTGGAATTTATAGAAATAGAAAAAGAAGAAAAAACCTTCTTCTTAACACTAACTGAAAATGGAGTCACTGTTATAAAGTTAGAACCTAGCAATAATTCTAATTGGAGAATGTCTGGAGAATATTGTATTGACAATATAACATTGGATGATTTTTTAGAAGTTAATGGATTATATTGGGATACTATACTATTAGGCGATGATACGATTTTAATTTATGGAATATGCAGTCCCGAAGCTAATATAAAGGAAATCCGAGCTATAGTATCAAATAGGAATACTTATGAATACGCTCTTGAAGACAACAGGCGATTGTTTTTTCTTGATATCAATGATAAAAATCCTTTAACAATAACCGTCCAAGGTATTAACGATACTAATAGTGTTGTTGCAGAACATTTCCGTTCAAAGTATTGATAAGTTGCATTTGTGAAGAGGATATCTCTAAAGTAGTTATTTAATGACTTTAGAGATACCCTCGTTCTTGATATGGTAAAGTTTTATATGTATTCCTTATTCTAAACAAAAAAGAGAGCGAATCACTTCGTTCTCATCTGTTTTAGAAGCTAAACGCTTTTTTTAGTTCTTAAGTTATGGCCTAATTTCACTAATCAAGATTAACTTGTTATCTTCATTGTCATGATACTACGTACTTATATTTACATATTTCTCCACTATGAATATCAATATATCCGCTGTCATAGTCCCATGAAATAATCAACTTTATCATAGTGTCAGATTATATTTTTGTTCTTCCAAAAAATCTTAGTAAATGCTTGACTAACATCTGACACTATGATATAATGAAAAAGTATTTTTAATAAAGTTTTGATTTCACATATTTTCGTAAGTCATTATTGTATTGATGGTTTACAAAAGTATGTGATTTTTTATTTTATTTAGAAATATAGTAAAAATTAGGAGGTATCTTTCATGAAAGGTACAGTAAAGTGGTTTAATTCACAAAAAGGATTTGGTTTTATATCTGACGAACAAGGTAATGATGTATTTGTTCACTATTCAGGTCTTGCTATGGATGGTTTTAAAACATTAGAAGACGGCCAGTCTGTAACATTTGAAGTAACAAAAGGTCAACGTGGCTTACAGGCTGTTAATGTATTACCTGCCTAAATAACATCAATAAAAGGATCACTTTGTAGTGGTCTTTTTTTATTTCCTATCAGCCATCATAAGTTCTCTAAACTCATCTCTACTCATACGACCAGCATCAAAAAAGATATCATTCTTAGATGGCTTATCCAATCGTTGCTTCTTCACGAAGGCGTACATAGTCTTTTGCATCTACTCGAAACTCATCAACTAACTGCCGCATATTAAATGGTCCATTCGTATACAATCTTTTTATAGTTGGTATGTCGGATTAAACAGGATGGGTCTCTTTAGGAAGTTCGAAGTCATTATTCTTGAAAGGTATGAACGGTACGCGCTCCCATGATTGCTGTTCATCGTCGGCTCGTGTTTGAATTTAGAGTAAAAGAAAAGCACCCAGCTATGAGTGCTTTATGATGTGTCATTTTATTTTCTCTTAATACTTGCATTATTTCATTTTACGAATTGTACTCAATTTATCAATATGCGGATCTACTAAATAGGATGTTACCCATCGGTCTCTGTATTCTTCAGGACCATCACAAGTTATAATCATGCTAATACGTAAGTCTTGCTCGTACCATACTCCGACTTCTAAACCCTTACTCTTCAGATAATCCTCGCTTGTACCTGGGTAGTAAATCGTTCTAAGAGTTACAAGTATATAATCGCCATAAAGTAGAGATTTATGAGTAACGGCTTCGGATTGCATTACGATATTGTACTTTTTAATATCAGCAATCTCTTTCTTAATAATATCATCAGGAAATAGCCTATCTTTTATTGGTGTATCTTCATTATTTGGTTGCACTACATTCATAATAGATGCAGAATTATAAAAGAAAAGAACTCTCTTTAAAAAATCACCATTTCCACCTTTTGCATTAGCAGTACTATAATAATCAGCCTTACTATTTAAAGTATGATAATCTACCGTATAACGGGTATTGAGATAATTTTTATATACTTGAGGGTCTCTAGATAATGTATCATAGTATAATAAATCAGATATTGATAAATTGTTGTTTATTAATCTATCAATGTAATCTTCCCGTTTTTTGTACAATTGAATATTCGAAGAACTTTTATTAATTTCTTTTACGTATTCATACAGGGATGCATCTACATAGGGATACGTCTCTCCCCATAACTTTGCATTCGAAGGTTTTCTCATACTTGGCATTGCCTTTTCTTTCACATCACGTATCATCGTTAATAACTTGTCTTGTGCTTGCCTGGGATTTAAAGAGGAAAATTGTTTAACATTATCAATAAGTACGGTTGCTTCTTTTTTTGTTAAGAAATCATATGGCCTTAATTCATTGTTCTTATCGACATCCATAAAACCTGCTAAATATAAAGTGACCATTTCTTTTTGATACTCTTCGGTAATCTGATAGATATCGGAGATATTACCACGATAACCCTCCCAATCATATACGGTCCATATCGGTGATGGATACACAAATATTTCTTCGATATCAGGGTAGGTTGAAGCTGTTGGAATACCCTTTAGAGAGACCTCATTACCACCTCTTGTAAATAACCTTTCAATATCTGTAATATCATCCATTAACCTTGCAACGATCATGGCAGCCTCTCGGCGTAAGATTGGTTTTTGATAGGAAGGATAATCGGCTTCCGGTCGGACAAATTCTTTATAATTGGCTAGATTCATCCAATTGCTTGTAGAGAATTTTCCAACTGCTTTTAATAGTTGAGTCGTAAACTCTTCCACGGTAACCGTATTCGACATATTTTTCGTTGTCGTTGGAACTGTTGGGACGATGCGATAATAAGGATTTGCCAATCGGATTAAAGCAGAAGTAATCTCTGCACGGGTGGCTTTTTTACTTAATCCCATGGTTCCGTCATTCTTCAGATGTACGATGCCAGATGCATATACAATATAGGCGATATCCTTTGTAGTTGCATTCATTTTGGCATAATCTTTTATTTGAGAAGCAATCTTTACCTTGTCTTCGAAAAAAGATGCGTCTAAGTCCTTAAAAGGTGCGTCTTTTTTGCTCAACTCGAGTACCCGATTGATTAACTGGCACATTTCGCCACGGGTGATGGCTTTTTGATAGTCTTTAAACTCTCCTGCTTTTATAATATTTTTATAAAGAGCCATAACAATGTGTTTTGGAGTAGTTTTTGTTGCCCTTGATTCCGATATCATCCACGAATGTGCAGAAGCCGAGTATTCAACGTTTGCTGCCTTCATCAAAAGTTGTACAAACGTTGATACATCCATCGTGTTTTGCGGTCTAAAAGTGTTATCTGAATAACCCTTCATAAATCCTGTCTGTTTAGCATACATCACGTCTTTATAAAACCAGTCAGATGTTTTGACATCTTTAAATGTTTGTGCAGCAGATACCTCTAGTATATCGTTAGTTAACAAGATGCTAGCTAATATTGCATATATTAACACTAACGATAAAATTCTCTTTTTCTTCACGTAAAACTCTCCTTTTTAATTTTATCCATAATATATATAATATACCAGTTTAAACCTTTTTACAATAAGCATTGTACTATTATGAATTTCTTATAATCTCTCTATCTAAACAAGTATAAAGTAGATAAAGAAATAGTAAAAAGACACCCAGATGCCTTCCTCTTGAACTAACGCAAGTGCCTTATCTATGTGTGTTATTACTATAAGACCTTTAAGTTTACTACGCTTAATACTCTCAATATACAACTCATCGGAATTATTTAAAACTATGTATTCCTGTTCAAGTTGTATCACTTCAGATACCGCTTCCTCAATGCTAGTTTGTATCTTTCTATAATTCTTAAGTAAAGTTTAGTGTTATGGAGAGCTTTTCTCTCACGATCTACTTTTTGTTCCTTGCTATATTCTTTAATCGCCCTTTTTACTATCTTATCTATTAACTCGTCTGTTGTAGTATTTTCCAAAACAACACTTCCTAGTTTTCGTAAATTGTATTATATTCTCTTTTATTTTCATAATTCATGAACTTAATAGTTATATTTACTGATTTCTACGTTTATATTTGTGCCTTTTGCCAATTTACATATATTGTCATTTATTGTAAAGTTATTGTATATTAAGTACCTCAAAATTTTAAATCCGGATAAGAGTTGCTTAATATTCTGTAACTTATAGTTGAGTTTTTATGAAAGGAGTCATTCTATGAAAAAATTATTTAAACGTTTTATAGCTTTTGCATTTGCTGCTGCTTTACTTCTTGCACCATTATCAACCCCAATTACTACATATGCAGCTTCACAATCAACTTCCACTGAAAACATCAAAGCAAATTCTAATAAGGGTTCATATTATACTGGTACTATAGAAGGTACTGGCGTTCGTTTTAGAAGTTCACCTAAAGTAGATTCTTCTAATATCATTAGAACTTTTACTAAAGGTGAAAAAATTGGTGTTTATAACAGCGATATTAATTGTGCTTATGCTGACGGTTATTGGTGGTCATATGTAGAAGACAAAAATGGTGTATACGGTTATGTGGCTTCTAATTATTTTTCTACTGATGGAATTGAGTAGCGTTGATACAATATTGAACTCTTACCGGCTAAAGCCGGTAGGGGTTCTTTTTGTTACTGATTTCTCTTTTATAAATAAATTCTAGTTTACGGCACAA
>DPVV01000378.1:0-921 GCA_003526525.1 Lachnoclostridium phytofermentans
AAAAGTAAAAGTATTTGGAGTTAACAAATTGTATTCTTTTGTGATTACCTCCGATAATGGATAAGACTCATCCGATAATACTAACAATGTTTTTTTGTTAATGCAAGTATTTTCATACTCCGACAGACGATGAAGAACTTCAGTTATAACTTCTTCAATAATATCTTCATACATATACTCAACTCTTTTCTTATTTTCCAAAAGAACAATGCGAACATTTTACTCATCCACAATAATCATACCCTTAGTATCTTTCGTATACCCACAGGCATTCGCTTCATCATAATCAATGTGCATTGCAGTGCTAAAATTTTTATCAACTCGTATATCAACACCCTCTAGAATCATTGGTCGCTCTCCAAATACTTTTACTTTTACAGAGTCACCGTTTGATACATGAAAACGTTTCGCATCTTCTGGAGTCATATGAATATGACGTTTCGCAACAATAAGTCCTTCTTTTATTTCTATTGAAACACCATTCTTAGGATTTGTTATTTTGATACCTGGTGTATCCTTAATATCACCGCTAAGTCTAACAGGCGCCTTCATCCCAAGTACTAGAGCATCCGTTAATGATACTTCAACCTGAGATTTACTCCTCTCCGGTCCTAATACGACTACATTTTGTAATGAGTTTTTAGGTCCTGTTATGGTTACTCTTTCCTCACAGGCAAATTGACCAGGCTGTGATAAATCTTTGACAGGAGTGAGCTGATAACCTTGTCCAAATAATGTGTTTAAATCCTCTCTACTTAAGTGAACATGTCTACCAGATGCTTCTACCAGAATAAATAACTGGTCTTTTAGCTCCTTTATAACTGCATCAACAATTGTTTCTATATTAATGTTTGCTTGTGCTAACATACATAGCCTCCATGCTACGACTTTTTTAGGAGTAGCGAATGGCTCAAGTTTGGC
>DPVV01000378.1:1077-4448 GCA_003526525.1 Lachnoclostridium phytofermentans
AGCGAATGGCTCAAGTTTGGCGTAGTCAAACTTGCTGAGTGAATGATCATCTTTCACTCTTCCTCCTATCTATGCTGCTTCTTGAAATACATGAAACGTGTGAAATTTCAGAATTTCTTAGTCGGCGTCTTTTGGCTCCTTAGAAGTTCTCGTCACACTTCATCATATTTTCCAGTCAAATATTTAAACATCATTATCCAGAAGAAAGATGATAAACGATTAAACGCTCTAATAATATCTTCTCTGGTTATCGTTCCATCCTCCGCTTTAAATGCTTTAAATGCTACAATTTCAGTCTTTCTTGTAAGTGTTCTTAATTTATTTAAATACGCGGTCATCTCACCATGCTGATAGGTAGGAAGGAAATGTTTCATTCCAAAATATTTACTTGGATGATACGATTGTTCACGAAGATCTTTTTCATTAAAACCCGCTAGCATAAAATCGCCTACTGCTTCACCAGTGATTTCACATTGTAATAGCTTACGAATGAAACGAATCACTTCTTCTAAATCCTTGGTTAGCTTTGGCTTTTGTAAACGTTCGGAAACGGTTTGAGCAATGATAATTTCTGATTCCAGATAATCTATTGCACCACGAAGTATAATTCGTTTATGATCTTTAAACACCAACAGATTTCCCCTAAGATGTGTCATATGCTCAGGTTTTTCATCCAAATGAACACCAAAAACTGTATCAAATCCAGCATTTGCATCAATGGAATGATTCTTTTTCTTCTCTGTCTTGTCTTCCGATTCAACTGTTTTGGCTTGATTTGAGTTATCCAAACTAGGATGATCCCGACCTAAAAGCGAAATGTTCTTTTCTAAAAGATAGGCTCTAGCAGAAGGAGTTAGTATGGTATCCTTCCCCAAATGAAATTCTCCCTTTTCCTTTAAAAGACCATCACTAACCATCTTTCGAATATCTTGTTCTGTAATTAGCGCCATTCTAACCTCACCATTATCTTAACTACCTAATACTATTGTGCCGGGTACATCCCGGCACTAGTAAGGCACATCACCAAAGAAGTTACTTTTCTTTTTCTAAGATAATAGCTATGCCTGTGTACGCGCATGAGGAAGAATTGCATCCACCTCAGAATGAGGTCTTGGAATTACGTGTACGGAAATCAATTCACCGACACGTTCTGCTGCCGCAGCACCTGCATCTGTCGCAGCTTTCACCGCACCAACATCACCACGTACCATAACGGTTACCAAACCTCCACCTACCTGTTCCTTACCGATTAAAGATACATTGGCTGCTTTTACCATAGCATCTGCTGCTTCTATAGCGCCAACTAAACCTTTTGTTTCAATCATTCCAAGTGCATTTGTATTCGACATATTGATTTCCTCCTATTATTCAGAGAACAGTTACGTGCTCATATACTATTATTCTACATTTTAATGTTTATATTAGTTGTTTCATAATTCTTTTTACAATTTCCTCTACCAATTCTGTATTCACATTGCCGTATGCACCGCAACAAGAAGATTTGGTATCACCTAGGAGATTCGTAGCATCTTTTTTAATATCTTCTAATTCTTTTACTCCAAATGCTACTCGTTTTATATTAATTAAGTCCATTGGACCAATATTATTAGATGAAGAACTTCCTCCTACGGCTCCACAGCCAAGAGTTAGTGCAGGGAAAAGATTTGTAGAGCCTCCAACGCCACCTAGTGAACCCATTGAGTTTACTATGATTCTAGAAGCTGGTACGCGTAAAGCAAATCGTTTGATTAATTCTTCGTTGGTAGAGTGCATGGTAAAGGTATGTCCCATTCCTTCAAAACTTAGTATCTCCACCACTTTATTTATAACATCATCTACAGTTTCCTCTACAAAGAATGCTAAGATTGGAGCTAATTTCTCTCTGGAATATGGAGCTTCATCACCGACTCTAGTTTCCTTTGCAATTAACACTCTTGCATTTGCTGGTACCGTTGTTAAACCGGCAAGTTTACTAATATGAGATACCGATCTACCAACGATTTGTGGATTCATCGTTCCATTGGCACGTAAGATAAAACGTGCTAATTTTTCTGACTCAGCTTCGTTTAAGAAAAAGCCCCCTTGAGCTGCTAATTCTTCTTTTACCGCCTGTTCCATACAGCGTTCCACTATTACAGATTGCTCTGAGGCACATATGGTTCCATTGTCAAATGTCTTGGAATCCATAATACGCTTTACTGCTAATTTTACATTCGCCGTTTTGTCGATGAATGCTGGACCATTACCAGCACCAACACCTATAGCAGGTGTACCAGATGAGTATGCAGATTTCACCATTGCATAGCCACCAGTCGCTAGGATGAGGTTTGTATTTTTATGTTTCATCAACTCATTCGTAGCTTCCATTGTTGGAATGGAAATACAGGATATGGCACCTTTTGGGCATCCTGCTGCTTCAGCGGCCTCACTAACTATCTTAACTGTTTCCAAGATACATTTTTTTGCGCCAGGATGTGGCGAAAATACGATACAGTTACCTGCTTTAATTGAAATTAGAGTTTTATACATAATGGTAGAAGTTGGATTGGTGGAAGGTATAATACCTGCAACAATACCTACCGGTACACCAATTTCCATCGTTTGATTCTTTTTATCCTCGCGAAGAATACCGATTGTTTTCATATCCTTTATTGCTTCGTAGATACCCATAGAACCAAAGACATTTTTTACTACTTTATCTTGCCAGATACCAAATCCTGTTTCTTCATTTGCCATCTTAGCAAGTCGTTCTGCATTCTTTAAAGATGCCTCTGTAATTGCCTTTACGATACGATCGATTTGTTCCTGATTAAAAGTTGATAGTATCTTGTGGGCTTCCTTTGCTGTTTTTAAAAGCAAACGGACTTCTTGTATTGACATTAAATCTTTCTCTTGTAACTCCATCCGCCGTCTCCTTCTTAACTATGATTTTGCTGTGCCATAATTTGTTGAATTAACTCCTGTTTCTTTGCACTCTTATGAAGCTCTGTTAATTCCACACCTTTACTTTGTAAGATTGCACGAAGTGTATCATTACTTTTTTTCTTTAAATCATTAACGGTATAAGTCTGTTGGCCTTCCTTGTTACTTGTGATTGTACTTTCTCCAAAGATATCATCTCTTCCAAAGTTATTGTTCTGTGAAACAGAATTTATTTCATCTTTTCTATAATCTTCTTTTATAGTACTTCCTTCTTTTAAAATACTATCTTCTTTAAAAGAACTATCTTCCTTTAAAACACTGTCTTTTAAAGAACTATCTTCTCTAAGAACATTTTCTTTTAATGAACTATCTTCTTTTAAAACATTATCTTTTACAGAACTATCTTCCTTCAAAGCATTATCTTTTAAAGAACTATCTTCCTTCAAAGC
>DPVV01000415.1 GCA_003526525.1 Lachnoclostridium phytofermentans
TTTGCTATTTCAGTTGGCTTGGCATTCGCAACTGGTACCTCTTGGGGAACCTTTGGTATACTTTTACCAATCGTAGTTGCTATTCTTGAGCCAGGTAGTGAGATGTTAATCATGTCAATTTCTGCTTGCCTTGCAGGTGCTGTTTGTGGTGATCATATCTCACCAATTTCTGATACTACAATAATGTCATCAGCGGGGGCACAGTGTGATCATATGAATCATGTTACTACACAGCTTCCTTATGCATTAGTTGTAGCAGCGGTAAGCATGGTATCCTATATTATAGCTGCATTTGTTCAAAATGTTTGGATTTCATTACCAATCGCTATTGCATTAATGTTAACCGTTCTTTTCATCATGAAAGCAAAATATGGTAAGGATGATGGAGTTCAATAAGTATAAATTAAATATATTATAAAAACGTTTAACAAAGATATCCCTGCTTTCATCGGAGCTAACTAGAATATAAACTAGATGGCGAGAGATAGAAAGTGGGGCTATTTTTTATTAAGGATAAGGAAGAGTTTGCTGCTCGTACATTATTTTGGTAATAAGAATTGTTTGTAATTAACAAGTGACGGAAGTTATTTAGTCTCTTTAAAATTCATTATTGAAGTTCTTAAATTTAAACTTAGTGTATAATTTAAGTAATATAAATATGATTTTAATTTATATTTACAAACATATGGAAATAGTTTACTATATTAATAGCTTTAGACCAACAACATGATTGCTGTAATTAAATTAATGGAGTGAGTTTATGAACAATTTTTTATTGATAGCTGCTATTATAGTTACCATCTACGGAGTCTATAACATCATGAGACCTATTTTTATAGGGAAGAAATTACGAGATAGGTATCAGGTTATGTTTTTAGCTCCGAAATCGGTATATTTTTTCATAATCATATTTGCTTTGGCCACTATTACGAATATATTACTTTATATCCATTACAATAGTTTCATTTTTCTTTTCATTGCAAGTTTATGTTTTACCATCGGATGTACAGAATTTTCGAAAAGTTATATGATATTTTTACACGAAGGTTGGTTTATTGATGGTACATACTTTACGTTAGAGGAGGTTGTTAATCATGGAGAGTTCTACATATTACCTCATCTGAATTTTAGAAGTATTTTTAAGGTCGCAACAAAAAATAAGAAATCCTATGGATATGTATGCAAAAAGAAAGAAGGAATCATAAATAATAGGATTAGGTCAGCAGGAATTGTAAAGTCTTAATTGAATTGTTTTATGACGTCAAAGAAAAAATTACATAACGAGGAAACTATGTTTAAATTAGAGAATAAAGAAAAAAACTACTTATTATTAAAAGAAAAGAAGTTATATCAGGCATTTTTATATCTTGCGCTGCCGGTTATGGCTGCCAATCTTTTAAAATCAGTTCACGATTTGGTTGACACTTATTTCATAGGGCAGTTGGAAAATTCAGTAGCTGCCCAGGCGGGGATTTCTATTACTTGGCCATTGCTTAATATATTTCTTTCCTTAAGTTCCGGATTAGCTATAGCTGGTGTTGCTATTATCAGTCAATTTCTAGGTGCTAAGGACAAAGAGTCAGCTAGAGAATATTCTGGTTTATTATTTATCCTAAGTATAGGAATAGGTTTAGTTGTAAATGTGTTGTTGTTTTTATTTTCACCTTTGGTTCTTCATTTAATGGGAGCGAAAGGAGGGGTTTATGACTCTGGTCTAACTTACCTTCAAGTACGTTCTTTTGAAATGGTATTTCTATTCTTATTTACTGCATTCCAGTCAATGAGACAAGCAAGAGGGGATACCGTAACACCAGTCATCTTTTCAGTAATCTCCATTCTTATTAACATTGTACTTACTGCATTATTTACCAGTGTATTAAACATGGGAGTATTCGGAGCAGCAATAGCGACGCTAATAGGACAGGCTGCAATTGCTCCAGCATTATTATTCATGATGTTTCGTAAGTCTGATGAACTCTCTCTTAAAAAAGAGCATCTTAGAATAAAAATGGATACAATGAAAAAACTGATTAATATTGCGATGCCATCCGCAGTTAGCCAGGCTTTAAGTTCCTTAGGATTTCTTATTTTACAAACTGTAATCCTAAGTTATGGGGAAGTAGTGGCAGCAGCTTTTAGCTTAGGCAATAAGGTATCCAATCTATTATTGATACCGATTATGGCAATAGGTTCTATCTTAGCAGCATTTGTTGGGCAGAATATAGGAGCCTCGAATAAGGAGAGAGCAAGAAAATCATATCATATCAGCAGAAATATAGCCTTAACTTTATCAATAGTTGGATGCATTCTCATCTTTCCGTTTCAATCTAAGATTCTTAGGTTATTAACTAATGATGCGGAAACATTGAAAGTAGCGATGGAGTATATGATTTGGGTACTACTAACTCAACCATTGATGGCACTCTTTCAGAATTATATGGGAGTATTTAATGGTTCTGGTAATACAAGGTATTCCTTAATTATTTCTTCAGTAAGGCTATGGGCGATACGTTTACCTTTAATTCTTATCTTTAAGCAATTTACTAGTTTGGGTAGAAGCGGAATTTGGTATGCAATGGTGATTAGTAATATTATAGTCTTAATATTGGCACAGAATTTATTTCGTAATGTTGACTTTGAGAGAAAAGCGTAATCTTAAACCTAAGGTTTTGATGTATGCAGAGAGAAGAGTTTTGCATTTTTATTTTTAATCTACTTGTATGCAGCCAGAATGGATTTACAATGTATAATCAAAAATAAAAAGAACATTATGATATTAAAGTATAGAATTATGACAGAAATCAATTTTAAGTAAGTGAAGGTTATTACGATTTCAAATTTAGTTATTTTTGAAGTGGAAGGGAAGAATGAAGAAGGAAAGGAATACACTTATTATAGAGATAAACTTCAAAGGATGAAATGATTAGTCCTTTCTTGTATTTTGTGTAAACAAATAAAATAGTACTTGTATTGTGATAACCTTCCGTATACAATAAGAAAGGATAAGGAGGTTATCACAATGCCACGTAAGAAATTAGGGCACATTTTCGCTCTATTTACGATTCTGATCTGGGGAGCAACTTTTATAGCGAGTAAGATGTTATTAACAGAATTTTCACCATTTCAAATTATGTTAATGCGTTTTATTGTTGCCTATGTTGTTCTATTTATTATGAATCACAAATTACATAAGATAATATGGAAAGATGAGATTATGTTTTGCCTACTCGCTATTTTCGGAAGTACCTTATATTTTATCTGCGAGAATATTGCACTAACCTATACACTGGCATCGAATGTTGGCATTATCATTGCATTAGCTCCAATATTAACAGCATTATTAGCACATTTTACGACGCGAGATGAACGTTTACACAGAGGAATCTTTCTAGGTTTTTGCGTTGCTTTTGTTGGAGTTATTTTGGTAGTGTTTAATGGGACCGTATTACTTAAATTAAATCCTATGGGGGATATCTTATCTTTACTTGCAGCAGTTATGTGGGCAGTGTACTCTACATTACTAAAACGTTGTGTACATAAATACGATGGTATCTATTTAACAAGACGAGTCGTATTTTATGCAATACTTACGACGTTACCTTTAGTCGTAATGGAAAATAGATATTTTCCTTTAGAAACATTAAGGGAGCCTAAACTTTTTCTTAGCTTAATGCTTTTGGGAATCTTTGGCAGTGGTATCTGTTACGTCACATGGAACTATGCATCAAAATGGCTTGGTATTGTTGTAACAAATAATTACATTTATCTGAATCCGTTTGTTACAATGGTTGCAGCAGGAATCCTCTTAGGTGAACCGATCACAACTATGGGATTACTTGGATCAATATTGATTATCGGTGGTATTATTATATCTGACCGAATGAAAAGCAATGAATATATAGAAACAAAAAATTATGAGATTGGGAAGGAATTATAGGAACAATTGTCATGAAGGAAAATGAAAACATGGGGATAAAGTTGGAAAAAGTACAGCCGAAGGTTACGAAAGAGGTAAAACCGAAGGTTAAGAAAGAAGTACAGACTGTAACAGTTAAGCTTGAAACAAAGGAGAAGGTTGAAATCACAGAGCAACATAATCCTGTTAAAAAAATTGTAAGTGATTATTTGTTAATCACATTTAGTGTTATTCTTATCATGATGGGGTCTTATTATTTTAAGTTTCCGAATGATTTCACGTTCGGAGGAGTTACCGGTCTATCTGTTGTAATTGGTAAGCTTAAGTTAATGACACCTGGTACTGCCAACCTTGTTTTAAATATCATCTTATTAATCATTGGCTTTTTCTTTTTAGGAAGAGGTTTTGGAGTAAAAACAGTATACTCCAGTTTATTGTTATCCTTTGGTTTATATATTATGGAATTTATTGATCCAGTTACTGCACCACTTACGGATGAACCTTTCTTGGAACTTATTTTTGCTGTAGCACTTCCAGCAGCCGGTGCTGCTATTTTATTCCGCATCGGAGCATCGGGTGGAGGTACTGATATCATCGCTATGATTATTAATAAATACCTAAAGATTTCTGTTGGTAAGGCTTTATTATGGTCAGATGTTTTAATTACATTAAGTTCGGTATTTATCTTAAGTTTTAAAACTTTTTTATTTTCAGTGTTAGGTATGTTTTTAAAATCATTTGTTATTGATGATATGATAGAAAGTATGAATCAGAGTAAATATATGAATATTATTTGCACAAAGCCAGATCTCATCTGCGAGTATATCACGCATGAATTAAAAAGGAGTGCAACAATATGTCAAGCAGAGGGCGCTTATAGTCATACTCAGAAAAACTTAATTTTGACCGCAATGAAGCCAGCACAGGCAAACAAATTAAGAGCTTACCTTGCAAAAGTTGATCCTACTGCCTTTACTACTATCATTAAGACAAGTGAGATTATTGGAAAAGGTTTCTTGAAATAGATAATTAACATTATAAAAACAGATTTAGATTAAAAAATTTTAGGTAGAAGCTCCAAAGTAAAAAATATTACTTTGGGGCTTTTTTTAGACAAAATGTCTACGTCCTCCTGTGTAAAGTTTAGAGGTAAATCTTGTAATATGGTATAAATAATAACTATTTATTAAACAAAATGAAGATATCATACAAAATGTCCGTCTATTTTTGTTTATAATTCATATTGTCAAATATTAGCATGTCCCTTATAATTTTTTAATAGGTAAAATATGTAAAATTAATTAAAGTTACTGCAATCCCCTCAGCTTCACATATTGGATTCACTATGTGATAGTACTCTCGGAAAAGATTAAGATCAGAACATATCTGGTTTGTACTTTTCCTTCATAATAGAAATTCTTCTTACAGAAGCAAATAGTTTTGATTTTTTGAATTTCCGGG
>DPVV01000102.1 GCA_003526525.1 Lachnoclostridium phytofermentans
AATTAAGTTTGAAGCCTCCTCCACATTACTATTTATATAAGTAACGCTATCCTTATATTCAGCTAAAAAGGCTTCTACTGCTTCTTTATTCTCATCGGCAAACTTCTTATTAACCACAACGACACCAGTAACTACAGAACTATTGGAATTTAACGCTTCCCATTCTTTTGTTACATCTAATGCCACTCTTACTTTATCGTTTGTCATCTGTACTGTGGTAACATAAGGTTGTGGGAGCATCGCAATTGCATTATCGGTTTCACTTAATATTGCCGCAACTTCGGTTGCTTCGGATTTATATTGAATGGTTACGTCCTTACTTGGATCGATTCCATGAGAACTAAGGAGATAATTTAGAGTAAATTCTGGTGTTGTTCCCTTACCCGTTGAGTAAATTGTTTTCCCCTTCAAATCTTCTACACTTTTTATGGAATCACCAGTTTCAACAATATATAATACTCCAAGTGTATTAATGCCTGCTACCTGAATCTTCCCTTCACTGTTTTGGTATAGAATAGAAGCTAAGTTACAAGGAATTGCAGCAATTTGAAAGTCTCCCTTAATTAAGTTTGTTGTGATTTCGTCTGCTGTTCCAGCGATTGTAAAGTCATAATTGTTTGCAGTCTCTCCGTTTTCTGCTCTCTCCATCAACTCTACCATTCCCATTGCTGTTGGTCCTTTTAGGGCTGCAATATTCATTGTAATTTTCTCAGCAGTGCTCTCCTCCTCTTTCGTTGGTTCTTCGGTTGGAGTTACTGTTATTTCTTCTGCCTTGGTTGGCTCTGGTGTTATATTGTTATCCTCTGCATTCTTTTTTGCCTGGCAACCCGCTAACACCACCATACTAAAAATAAGTGTAAGAATCAAATATTTATATTTCTTCATAAAACCTCTATTCCGGTGCACTTTACACCTTTTATTAATAAGCAATTTACTTTCAATGCAAAAAAACATTATACTATTTCAGTCAACATTATTAGCCTAGTTGATAATTAAACTGAAATGTATGCCATTTACTTGCGAATTGAGGTAAAGCCTGCTTAATTCCAAGCCTTGCTACCTACTCATATCCGTAATTTAACTATGATGATTTTGAATACATCGTCTTAACGCTGATTCCCTTCACCATACCTAATTTACCAGATAAAGAACTAATCACATTATTTTCTGCATCTACTACCACACTAATTATACTGACATCCTTATCTTTATAAGGAAGGCCCATTCTACCGATTATATAACTGCTATATTCATGTAAGATATGATTCACCTCTGCTGATGCACTAAGCTGCTCCACTATGATTCCAATTAATGCAATTCTAGTATCCAAGATTATCCCCCTTTCAATTTTTATTAAGTAAAGCTACTCCCCATGAAGGACAGTAAAAAAGATGCTTTAAAACGTCTCATAGACAAAAAGCAATTCAACCCATCGCATCCTAAGTTATTACTCCTTCGCTATGATTGGTTGAAACCTTATTTACTAATTCTCAAACACATTCTTCCTACTTTAATAAGTATCCGAAATAGAGGGAAGAGCTAAAACAAAAATGGCTTTTGAAAGCTGAGATGAATTCCTCATCTTCTTTCAAAAGCCTGATTTACGCTTTTATCGTTTTCTTTAAAAACAGAACTAATTTTTCTGTCTACAAAACTCTTCAAATTGCGCTTCTTTATCAGGTGATTCCTTCTATGTCAGCGACTACATTATATAGCATATTTTAACAACTGTCAAACTTTAAAACGGTACCCAACACCCCAGATTGTTTCAATGTATTGTGGTTTTGAAGTATTCGCTTCAATCTTTTCTCGAATCTTTTTAATATGAACAGTAACCGTAGCAATATCACCGATTGATTCCATATCCCAAATCTCTTGGAATAGCTCTTCCTTGGTATAAACATGGTTTGGATTTTGTGCCAAGAAGGTAAGTAAATCGAATTCTTTGGTTGTAAATGCCTTTTCCTCTCCATTTATATAAACACGGCGTGCAGTTTTATCAATTTTGATACCACGAATTTCTATCATTTCATTTTCCTTCATTCCGGTACCAATCAATCGCTCATACCTTGCTAAATGCGCTTTCACCCTTGCTACCAATTCACTTGGGCTAAATGGTTTTGTCATATAATCATCTGCCCCAAGTCCAAGTCCTCGAATCTTATCAATGTCATCCTTTTTTGCAGATACCATAATAACAGGAATGTTCTTTTCTTCCCTTACACGTTTACAAATTTCAAATCCATCTACGTTTGGTAACATTAAATCAAGAATAATTAACTTATAATCCCCTGTAAGAGCCGCTTCTAAACCTTTATCTCCGGTATTTTGAATATCTACTTCGAAACCAGAAAGCTCTAAATAATCCTTCTCAAGTTCTGCAATTGCAGCCTCATCTTCTACTATTAATATCTTATCCATAAAATCTCCTTTCTTCTGCCACCGTATGAATGTTGTTTTTTATTTTCACACTTGAAAACATGACGCCAAAGGCGGTACAAACAATGCATAAAACTAATGTGAAGTTTTAGAATTTCTTATGTGGCGTCTTTTGGCACCTTAGAAATTCTCTTCACACTTCTTTCTTAATCTTTTACTTTAAGTACTAACCCTTTTTTTATTTTAGAGAGTTTCTTCTCAATACGCTCTTTGTCAGTCCATTTCATTATGGTAAAGATAATGCTTGTTCCAACACCGACTTCACTCTTTGCCCAGATATTACCGCCATGCTCCTCAATTACTTTTTTAGCAATCGCTAAGCCAAGTCCAGACCCCCCTTGCTTTGAATTTCTGGATGCATCCGCACGGTAAAAACGTTCAAATATATTCGGAAGGTCTTTCGCTGCAATACCGCAACCATCATCTTCAACTGAAACTTGTACCATATCACCAGCATCGGATAGCCTTACCCTAATGGTTCCTTCCGCTTTTCCCATGTATTTTACTGCATTTCCTACAATATTATGAATCACTCGTTTTAATTGCTCTGTATCAACAATTACTTTACATTCCGGTGATACCATATTCTCATATTCTAACTTAATATTCTTAATCTCAAGTTCAAAACTAAGCTCATCTACGCAATCACTAAAGTAATCATCGATACCAATTATGTTAAAGTTATAAGGAACTGTATTATTATCAATCCTTGCATAAAGCGATAATTCATCTACTAAGGAAGACATATCATTTGCCTTTGTATAAATTGTTTTGACGTATCGATCAAGCTTTTCAGGGGTATCTGCTACCCCATCGATAATCCCTTCCGAATATCCTTTGATTGCAGTAAGCGGCGTCTTTAAGTCATGCGATATATTACTTAATAACTCTCTTGAGTTTTCTTCATACTGCATCTTTACTTCAATGAGTTCTTTTAGATGAATTCTCATTTCTTCAAAATCTTCACATAGCTGTCCAATCTCATCATTGGTTCTTACAGAAATCGAATAATTTAAATTTCCTTCCTTCATCTCCTTGGTAGCACGTTTTAGTACATCAAGTGGTTTTATAATTCCTCTGTAAAGCCATACAATTAAGATAAAAGCGGTTATTACGATAATTAATACAAAGGATATTACGGCTTGAATTGCAGACGCTTTTATCTGTGGAACAACATTATCAACATCTGTTAATACAAATATTGTTCCCTCAGAACCATCCTGATACAAAAAGTCTTGTTGTTTTAATAAAATGGGATTTTTACCCCCAATATAAGTACCTCCATCAACTTCTGTGCTATGATTATTATAACTTGGAAGATTGTTCTTTACCGTTGAAAATTTCGCAGAATCACCTACAAAGATAATCTCTTGATCCTTTCTGACAACTAAGAAAGAATATTTTTCTTGAAGTTCTGAATTAAGCGCTTTAATATATTCTAAATCTTCTAATTCCCAAGGTGTTTTGATTGCTTTTGTTTTAATTCTGTTAAAGGCATCCCTTGTAACCCGATTTAATATCTGTATTGGATTCGTTATTACCTGCATGGTATCAAACTCTACGTCATAGGTTTTCTGAATGGAGTTTAACTGGTACTCAATTATTAGCTTACCGGTCATAACAGCTAGACATATGGGTAGAATAATAATGATTATGAACGACATCTTTAGTCTGTTTTTTAAATTCACTTTCCTTCCTCCGTATCTATGTCTCATACTAAAAGGTCTTTCTTCCTATTAAAAACAGTAACACCTATTAAATGGAATGTGATAACTATAAACATTTAATCCTACCGATGTTAGTGTTTAAATGTTCCTAACTTTTTATTCTATTCTATCAAGAAATAACAAGTTTTACTATTTCCTCATTTCATTATAACATATCATAGACTAGCTTACACATAAACAATCTATAAAAACATCTATAAAAACTATTAAAAAGGACTTACCACGCAAAGCTGATAAGTCCCTCTTCCTAAAAATTCTTCTTATAAATATTTCTTTAACTCATCTGCCTTATCTGTTTGCTCCCAAGGAAGATTTAAGTCATTTCTACCAAAATGTCCATATGCAGCTGTTTGCTTATAGATTGGTCTTCTTAAATCAAGCATTTTAATGATACCAGCTGGACGAAGATCAAAGTGGTTACGAACAATTTCAGTTAACTCTTCATTGCTCTTCTTTCCTGTTCCAAATGTATCAATCATAATAGAGGTAGGCTGAGCAACACCAATTGCATAGGATAACTGTATCTCGCACTTATCTGCAAGGCCAGATGCAACTATATTCTTAGCTACATAACGAGCTGCATAAGAAGCTGAACGATCTACCTTTGTACAGTCCTTACCAGAGAAGGCACCACCGCCGTGACGAGCATATCCACCGTAGGTGTCTACAATAATTTTTCTACCTGTTAAACCACTATCTCCATTTGGTCCACCAATAACAAAACGTCCGGTTGGATTAATAAAGAATTTTGTATTCTCATCTACCATTTCTTTTGGAAGAACTGGCTCAAATACATACTTTTTAATATCCTCATGAATTTGCTCCTGTGTCACATCTGGATCATGCTGAGTAGATAATACCACTGCATTTAAGTGAACTGGTTTTCCTTCTTCATTATATTCCACTGTTACCTGTGACTTCCCATCCGGACGAAGGTAGCTAAGCGTACCATCTTTTCTTACTTTAGATAACTGTTTTGTTAACTTATGAGCCAATGAAATAGGATATGGCATAAGTTCTTCGGTCTCATTGGATGCATAACCAAACATCATACCCTGATCTCCTGCACCAATTGCCTCAATCGCTTCGTCTGTCATCTCATTTTGTTTTGCTTCCAATGCTTTGTCTACACCAAGAGCAATGTCTTTTGACTGTTCGTCAAGTGCAACAATAACACCACATGTATCCGCGTCAAAACCATACTTTGCACGATCATATCCGATTTCTCTTACGGTATCACGTACAATTTTTTGTATATCAACATAACCAGATGTTGTAATCTCACCCATTACAAGTACGAGTCCTGTAGTAATTGCTGTTTCGCAAGCAACACGGCTCATTGGATCTTGCTCTAATAATGCATCCAATACTGCATCTGAGATTTGATCGCAGATTTTATCTGGATGTCCTTCAGTAACTGATTCTGATGTAAATAGTAATTTGTTTTGCATAAAATCTCCTTTCACCCTTCCATGCTCTGAAAGGCTTATGATATATTAATTTGTACCGATTTAAGTCCGAATACAACCGTCGTAGTATTTTACTCTATCCACAAAAAAAGTCCGCATAAGCGGACTTGTTATTTAAAAACCAAATCCTCTCATTGTTCGATTGCTCGCTCAACTTAGCACCTTCCCATAGGGGGTTGCCGTGACTTCACTGAGTCTTTACTCTCCGTCACTCTGAATAAGAGAAATATCTATGAACTTATTGTATATTCGCACACTTAGTAGACAACTAAAATAATTGTCACTTGTGCATTAACTATATCGAAAAATCACTTTCCTGTCAAGAAAAATAATTTACCAGAGCAATTAATTTTTCTAATATAGCTACTTTCTTGTTGCAGTAAAACCGATATCCGCTAACTCTTCCACTGCTTGATTTAATGTTGCTTCATCACCGTCAATACTTACAGACTTACTGGATAAGTCAACTTCATGATTTATATTTAGTCCTTCAAGAAGTTTATGAATACGATCTACACAGTGATTACAGCTCATTTCTTTAATATCAAATTTTGTCATAGTTTACTCCTTCTCCGTGCATCATTGCATTATCTATTTTTTTGTGACCTATATGCCAAACAAAACATATTTGATTGAATATTCTTTGCTTTTAGTTATCATCTTGTTATTTCATTATTTTCTACTTTTTCGTTATTATCCCGTTATTTCAGTATTTTCTGCATTATCATTATTATTCCGTTATTTCATTATTTTCTGCATTATCATTATTATCACGTTATTTCATTATTTTCTGTATTGTTTTTAAAAGTTCCTCAATCACTTCATCATTCCCTTGCCTAATATCCTCTACTACACAGGAGCGAATATGATTTCCTAACAATACCTTATTAAAACTATTTAACGCAGATTGGATAGCAGAAACCTGAGTTAATACCTCAACACAATAATGCTCTTCCTCTACCATACGGCGAACACCTCGTACCTGACCTTCAATACGATTAAGACGATGAATTAAATCTTTAAATTCTGCCTCATTACGGTGTTTCTGCTCATGGCATAAAGGCATCTCTTCATTTTTCTCGGACATCTACGCCCTCCTCTTTACCTAAAGTCGTTTGTATCGTAAGCTTAATGCATTTGTAACTACACAAACAGAACTTAACGACATTGCAAATCCTCCAAGCATTGGACTTAATAACATTCCTGTAAATGGATATAGCAATCCTGCTGCAATTGGAATACCAATAATATTGTAAATAAAGGCCCAGAAAAGATTTTGTTTGATGTTACGGATTGTTAACTTACTTAAATGTACCGCGCGGTACACATCCATAAGGTCAGAACGCATTAATACAAGATCTGCTGAATCAATTGCAATGTCACTACCGCTTCCGATCGCAACACCAACATCTGCCTGTATTAGTGCAGGAGCATCATTGATACCATCTCCTACCATCATAACCTTATTTCCTTCTGCTTGAAGTTTCTTAACAACCTCTGCCTTATCACCTGGTAATACCTCCGCGATAATATGGTCCACCTTAGCCTTTTTCGCAATTGCCTCTGCAGTAACTTTGTGGTCCCCTGTTAGCATATATACTGTTAAGCCTAATGATTTAAGCGCTTCCACTGCTTCCCTACTAGTAGACTTAATTGTATCCGCTACTCCGGTAATGCCTTCCAGTTTGCCATCTATCATTACATAGATTGGAGTTTGACCTTGCATTGCCATCTGATCAGCTGCCATGTGATATTCCTTAGACACAGCATCTTTTCCATAACTTAGCATAAGCTTTTCATTTCCTACAGCAATCTTTTTGCCACTCTCTGAAAGAATTGCCTCTACTCCAAGACCAGTCTTATTCTCAAACTGCTCTATTGCAGGTTCTTTTTCTTTCACACTACTATGATACTCCTCTACGATTGCTCGTGCAAGTGGATGTTCACTTCCTGCCTCAACAGCAGCAGTAAACTTTAAAATTTGTTCTCTACTATAATTCTTTGTAAATACTTCTACTACCTTCGGTTTTCCCTCTGTAATTGTACCTGTTTTATCTAATACGACTGTATCAATATGATGGGCTGTCTCTAGAGCTTCCCCACTCTTAATTAAGATACCGTGACTTGCACCGAGGCCTGTTCCAACCATGATTGCCGTCGGTGTTGCAAGTCCGAGGGCACATGGACAAGCAATTACTAAAACCGATACAAAAATCGTTAATACGAAAGCAAGGTCATGACCAAGTAAAAGCCAAATAATTGCTGATACAACTGCGATAATCATTACAACAGGAACAAAATATCCTGCAACTTTATCCGCGATCTTGGAAATCGGTGCTTTCTTTCCTTGGGCATCTTCCATCAGTTTTACAATTTTAGCAAGTGTAGTATCTTCACCAACACTTGTAACGCGTACTAAAAGCATACCATTAAAGTTTTGGCTTCCGCCAATTACCATATCGTCAATTTGTTTTTCCACAGGGATACTTTCACCAGTAAGCATGGATTCATCTACACTACTGCTTCCCTCAATAACAATTCCATCAATAGGTACTTTACTACCTGCCTTAATAATAACAACATCATTTTTTCTTAGTTCACTTACTGGAACTTCTCTTTCCACGCCATTTTCCACCAACATAGCAGTATCCGGTGCTAGCTCCATCATCTTACGAATCGCCTGCGTGGTCTTTCTCTTGCTTCTGCTCTCTAAATACTTACCAAGCATTACTAACGTAACAACTACCGCTGCGGATTCATAATAAAGATTGTTAACTGCATCCGAATTATAAGGGATGCGGATTGTCATCACTACACTATAGATAAAGGCTGCTGATGTACCGACAGCAACTAAGGTATCCATATTCGGGTTTCCTTTGAATAGCGTATGAAATCCGTTCGTATAGAATTTACTTCCACATACTAAAACAGGTATTGTTAATATTAATTGTGCCACAGCAAAATTAAATGGCATATGATGCATGTCAAGAAACGCTGGCAATGGCATCTTCCAAGGTACCATATGTCCCATACTGATATAGAGAAGTGGAACAGCAAATATAATTGCTACTATAAGCCTAGTTCTAGAAGCCCGGAATTTCTTTTCCGTCTCCTCTTCTTCTTTTTGCCTTACTGCTTTCTCATCTATTTGGTGTTCCTTATGATATGGAGAAATACCAAACCCCGCTTTTTTCACCTTTTCCATAAT
>DPVV01000076.1 GCA_003526525.1 Lachnoclostridium phytofermentans
TATTTTCAGATGGTACTGCCGATTTCGAAACCACTACTTGCAACCATTGGTTTATTATTAACCTTTGGCTATTGGAATGATTGGTGGTTATCCCTTATGTACATAGATAATAAAAAGCTGTATTCCCTGCAAGCTGTATTAATGAGCGTAGAACGTAACATTGAATTTCTTGCAAATAATGCAGATTCGTTAAGTGTATCTGCTGCAGAATATGCAATGAAGATGCCAAAAGAGCCTATGCGAATGGCTATGGCAGTGGTCATTGTTATACCAATTGCGTGTGCATATCCATTCTTCCAAAAGTACTTTGTAACAGGTTTAACGGTAGGATCTGTAAAAGAATAATTGTGTTATTGGACAACAAAAGTGTTGTTTAATATAAAAAAGAGAAGGAGAGAGAAAATGAAGAAAATTTTAAGACCTTTCAGTATGATGCTAGTTTTGCTACTATTGCTCACAAGCTTAGCAGGATGCGGGAAAAAACCAGAGAACACGGAAACTACAAAAGAAACGAAAGTAACTGATTCTGGTAAAGACAAACAGGCAACAACTACTCCTGCTAAAAAAGAACCGGTAATGTTACGTTGGATTCAAATTGGCGGTGAACCAAAGAATTATGACAATGTATTAAAAGCATTAAATGAATACTCCATTGAAAAAATTGGTGTTGGAATAGACTTTACATACCTGGATTGGGGTATCTGGGGAGATAAAGTGAAAGCTATGTTAAACTCCGGTGAAAAATTCGATATTATGTTTGTTGGTGGTAGTGAATATAGTATGGGCGTTTCCTTAGGTGCCTTTGCTGATATCTCAGAGCTTCTAAGTGAGACTCCTGACCTTAAATCATTCCTTCCGGAAAAAGTTTGGACCGGTGCTAAGATTAGTGGAAAAATCTATGGTGTGCCTACATACAAGGATTCTTCTCAGACACAATACTGGGTATGGGATAAAGAGATCGTTGATAAGTACCAGATTGATTACCAAAACATCAAGTCAGTTGTAGACTTAGATCCTATATTACAAAATCTTCAGCAAGAAATTAATGCAGGCAATATTGAAGGTGCAAGTTATGCATTTACGGTTGCCAGGGATGGTATCAATGGATTTTTGATGAACTATGAACGTCCGATGCCGGCACTCGGTGTACGTTTTGATGACCAGAACGCAAAAGTAGTAAACGTATTCGAGCAAGAAGATATCATGGAAATCTTAAACTATATGCATAAATGGAATAAAGAAGGCATTGTAAATCCTGATGCTGCAACTTTAGAGAATGGTCCTTCTTGGTGTATTGTAAGTTCAGGTCAAGGCTTCCCTGGAGCAGATGTATCGTGGTCAATAGGTCGTGGTAAGCCAACGATAAGTAATCCTTTTTATGGTCCATTATTCTCAACGGATAGTATTTTAGGATCAGTAAATGCTATTTCATCTAGTTCTTCATACAAAGCAGAAGCTTTAAAATATCTTGAATTATGTAACACAGATCCTAAGATGAGAAATATGCTGGCATATGGTATCGAAGGAGAAGACTATACCGATCATGGAGATGGAACTATCACTCGCGTTGATAATGGTTATAATCCTGCAACTTATTCACAAGCAACATACTTTACATTAAAAACAGTTGCACCAAATCCTCCAGATCAATGGACAAAGGTTCAGGAATGGAATGATAAAGCAACAGCATCTGTATTGTTAGGCTTCTCTTTTGATCGTTCCAAGGTGGATAATCAAATGGCTGCTTGTGACTTGATTTTATCAAGATACAAATATGAGTTATATACAGGTACAGTAGATCCAAAAGTTGCAGTACCGCAAATGTATGAAGAACTAAAATCAGCAGGGTTAGAAGATATTCGTACAGAATATCAGGCACAAATTGATGCTTGGAGAGCAGGAAAATAAAAATATGCTAACAAATATCAAGAAGAGAGATAATTCTTAATATGAAACATAAGTATCCTTGTATGAGATATTTTGTACAAGGATACTTTTCCTGCAATTATGGATAGAACCATTGATAATTGCGAAACGATATGATATTTGAAATTTAGTAAAAGATTTGAGGTAGAAGCATTGAGAATAAAAAGCATTGAGAATAAAAAGCATTGTGTAGAAAGCTTTAAATTGACTGAATGCATAAGTGAGACTGTAAAGGAGATTGAAGATGAAACATATACCATGGGAGCCAAGACCCGTTGATTGTGAGGATGTTGTTTGGAGATATTCAAAAAATCCGATCATACATAGAAATGAAATCAAAAGAAGCAATAGTATTTTTAATAGTGCGGTGGTACCTTTTAAAGATGGTTATGCAGGGGTATTCCGGTGCGATGATAAAAGAAGAGAGATGTTTCTTCATGCCGGATTTAGTGCTGATGGAGTGAAGTGGAATATAAGCCCTGAACCAATCGAGTTTCAATCTGAAGTGGAGGATAGCGAACCATTTGAATATGGATATGATCCAAGAGTATGCTTCATTGAAGATAGATATTATGTTACCTGGTGTAATGGATATCATGGTCCTACCATTGGAATTGCATATACCTTTGATTTTGAGACCTTTCACCAAATGGAAAATGTATTTTTACCTTATAACAGGAATGGTGTTCTATTTCCAAGAAAAATTAATGGGAAATATGCAATCTTAAGTAGACCGAGTGATACGGGACATACTGCTTTTGGTGATATCTTTTATAGTGAGTCGCCGGATCTGATCCATTGGGGAAGACATCGTCACGTAATGGCACCTAGAGGTTGGTGGCAATCCACAAAAATTGGAGCCGGACCTGTACCGATTGAAACAAAAGAGGGTTGGCTACTGTTTTATCATGGTGTACTGACCTCCTGTAACGGGTATGTGTATAGCTTTGGAGCAGCAATGTTAGACCTTAATGAGCCTTGGAAAGTAAAGTATAGAACAGAACCATATTTATTATCACCACAAACATTATATGAATGCGTTGGTGATGTACCAAATGTTGTGTTCCCTTGTGCAGCTTTACATGAAGAAGAAAGTGGCAGAATTGCAATTTACTATGGCTGTGCAGATACTGTTACAGGCGTATGCTTTACTATGAGAGATGAGCTAATTGATTTTATGAAAAAGAATTCCAAGCTTTAATGTTTAAACAAGAATAGTTCATAGGGAGAAGGGAAAAATGGAAACTTCAAAAGCGATAGAAGAATTATTTGAGACGGTAAAACAGAAATTAACGGGTATGGAAAAAGTATATATGGCATTTGAAAAATGTTTTCTCAATACAATCACCACGACAGTAAAAAGGTTAGACGATGGTTCTTCCTATGTAATTACAGGTGATATTCCTGCTATGTGGCTTAGAGATTCAACTTGTCAAATCCGCCCGTATCTAGTATTAGCAAAGAAAGATTTAGCGATAGCTCAGATGATAAAAGGGCTAATTCATAGGCAATTTAAATACATACGGTTAGATCCTTATGCAAATGCCTTTAACGAAAGTGCCAATGGACATTGCTGGGAACAGGATGAA
>DPVV01000550.1 GCA_003526525.1 Lachnoclostridium phytofermentans
ATACACATAAGTGGAAACTATAACAGAGTGCAAGATTGCTTTATTACTAAGTGCGGAGATACTGGTTTACAAATCAGTAATGGTGGATCTAATAATACAATTACTCGTGTTACTTCTACTTACAATTACGATAAAAAAACGAATGGTGAGAATGCGGATGGGTTTGCAGCAAAATTAGGTATCGGACCTGGAAATGTCTTTACTTCCTGTAAAGCATACAATAATTCCGATGATGGGTTTGACTTTTATGATGCCAAAAACGCCGTTAAGGTATATGACAGTGAAGCATCCTATAACGGAGTAGGGGATGGCAATGGAAATGGTTTTAAAGTAGGAGGAAATTACTCAGCGGATAATCATTATCTTGAGAATTGTACTGCCACAGGAAATCGTTCTAGAGGATTTGACCAAAATAACAATACTGGTTATATTACACTATTAAATTGTACTGGTACGAAAAACAACGTAAATTTCTATTTCCCAACAGCACCAGCTTCTGGAAAGCATAAATTTACTGGTTGTATATCTTCTAGCGGAGCAAGCAAAGATAAAATTGTAGGAGCAACCGTTACAAACTGTTCATTTTACCAGTAAAAATAATTTATTTTGATCCGGATTAATATAGTAGGTTTTGATTCGAATGAAGCTTGATTTTAAGGGATTTTATTAACATACTTAATATTAATGAAAAGTACTTAAGAATCATATTGGAATTATCAGGGGTTTTAAATGTGAATAATTAAGGGGAAAAGCCGCTGTAGTTGATCATGATGATCAATTACAGCGGCTTTGAAAACTAGCTACATTGATTCGTAATCCCCACGAATCAATGTAGCCAATTTACGCAAACTATAATTATTTTATAATCTTAACTTTTTCTTCCTCTTTGTGGAATTAAATATGCAAATACCATAAAGAAAATTCCTACAATTAATAGTCCAAGATACCCGATTTCAAATATCGAAGGGAACTTATCTGAAATATTAAAAAGTGTTAATTTACCTAAGTCCATTGCATTAAATAATCCTGTATTTTTCCAGAACCCATACGTCATTGAAAAAGCAAATGCACCAACAAGCCCACCGATTACCGCAGCAATCGCTTTACGAATTCCATTTGTACCGGTTGCGGCAACACAGGTTCCCGGACAAGTCCCAACGGAGCCAAAACCTAATCCAAAGATTAAACCACCAATCACAACGCCAAGATGGGTAGATTTGATACTTAAATGTGAAATATTGAATACTCCAAGAGCAATTGCAATGGATAATAATACGCTAGAAAATCCAATACCAAATACAATAATCTTCATTAATGATAAATCTTGTAAACGTAGCATTGACAATAGCTTTTTAGGGTTTGATGCACCTACCAGATACAAAGCAAACCCAAAAAGTCCTCCTAAAATAACTGCAAGCATAATCTCCATTTACTTTGCACCTCCTTTTGAATTATATCTCATTCCTATAAAAATTGCAGTTGGAATTGCTACTGCAAACACAGCCGCTGCAAATATATATCCACTCACCGATCCTTGCATCATTCCACTCATCATATGACCACTGGTACATCCATCCGCCATACGCGCACCATATAGAAGTAAAAAACCTCCGATAAAACTTGGTACATAAAGCTTTACTGGATTCTGCTTCTGTTTTGGAATTTCAGGTATTTCAATCATATCTATTGTATCATCGAACTCTTTTTTATTTTGCTTTTTCGTTACCATATAAGCAATAAAAGCACCAACTGGAATTGCTAATACGAATATAAAATCATAATTAAGTGGATTTTTTATATCCTTAGCTAATTTGCCTTCACTTTTGTCATAATAAGCATTACCGCTAATGTATCCTGATTCTCTAGTATCATCTTCTGAAATCACATCTGGATCAATCGCAGAGTGGATTATTCCAGATAGAACTGAGAACTGTGTAGAAACCCCAACTGGTTTTACAATTAATGCTGCAAGGAAGAACACTGTTCCTAAGACAAGTGCCTTCACTATCCAATTTTTTGATTTCATCTTAACACCTCTTTTTATTTGATAAGTTTATTATAGAGGTTAAGATTTATTTTATCTGTAACTAAGTTACATCGATTTAATAAAGTCAAATTAAAATGCTGCAAGGTCTTGAAAAGTCAAAGGCTTACAGCATGAAATTACAACTAATATGGGGTGGCTATGAAAAATGTTTCGGCTTATATCTAAGGATATAATAAAGCATTGTTATTACTCTTAATTCTTAGAATAGTGAATCTCTAATTCACATCCACATGATAACTTCTGACCGCCACAAACCGGACATATTTCTATATCACATGATTCCAGATGATATTCCCCTATAGCAACGCAACAATCAGGACAAAATTCGAAGAATGTTTCAGAATCCAAATCCTCCTCTTTCCCAAAAGGAATTCGTGTATATTTTATCCCATCTCTACCTACATAGGTTTTGGTTTTATCATTACATGCGGTTTGTTTTAATAATTCCCCTTGATATTCTTTAGTCATTTCTTGGTTTCTATATATCACAAAATTTTCAGCAAAATAAAGAATGTTTCCGTGCTGATGTTTATATTTTATCTCGATTTCTTCAAAAATCACTTCATTTTTCAACTCGTGTATATGTATGGTGTAATAAATTTCATATAATTTGCAGTATTTTGGTTTCAGCTCCGCTGAATCCACCACTGCATTATAATGGATAAATCCATTGCGTATATTCATACATTCTTTAATAAAACTCTTCTGGTCGTTTGTCAGCAAACCTGGATTACAATTTAATAATCTCTCGATTCCCTTTGCACCTGTTACAGTTTTACTTTGGTCATTTAACGGCGCATCCAAATTTTCAAAAATCAAAATGGCTGTATATCTTCGCAAACACTCTTTGATTAACAACTCAAAAGCTAGAACAAGCGTTATATATGCCATTTTCCACTTTTTTTTATTACAGTAATCACTAAAT
>DPVV01000551.1 GCA_003526525.1 Lachnoclostridium phytofermentans
TTACATAAGGTACTAAACTCATATCCGTCACCTTTCCTTTCATGAACAACAGGCTGTTGCTTCAGCAACATGACTTAGCAACATGCTTTCAGCAACAGCCCATATGAATTGCAAAGAGTCGAATCGCCTTGATTAAACTTCCTTTGCCTCACTTGCTACAAGATCAATGGCCTTTTGAACTGCCATATCCATAACGATCTGTTCTTTTTCCTTCTCGCCAATTAACTCTTTTAATTTGTCAACTTCCATCTGGTAAGCGGAAGCCATCTCTGCAAGTTCTTTATCAATTTCTTCTTCAGATACTGTAATATTCTCAGCCTTAACAACTGCTTCTAATACAAGTCTGCTCTGGATACGCTTAAGAGCCTGTGGTCCAAGGTTCTCCATAAATGTGTTTGGATTTAATCCTGTGAACTGGAAGTACTGCTCTAAAGAAAGACCTTGCATCTTTAATCTCTGAGCAAAATCTTCAGCCATCTGACGCTTCTGAGTATCTACCATAGCATCTGGAATTTCCATAGTTGCATTCTCGATTACCTTATCAACTACTGCATCTTCCTTTGCTGTCTTTGCTGCCTTCTCCTTGTTCTCAGTTAAAGACTTCTTAAGATCAGCTTTATATTCTTCTAAAGTATTAAACTCGGAAACATCCTGAGCAAAATCATCATCTGCTGCTGGAAGTTCTTTTGCTTTAATTTCTTTTACCTTTACTTTAAATAATGCTGGCTTTCCAGCAAGATCTGCTGCATGATACTCTGTTGGGAATGTAACATTAACTTCTACATCCTCACCGATGTTCTTGCCTACTAATTGATCTTCAAATGTATCAATAAAGGAATGAGAACCGATTGTTAATGCATAATCCTCGCCCTTACCACCTTCAAAAGCTACACCATCAACGAAGCCTTCAAAATCGATAGTAACGATATCTTTATCCATTACTGCTCTATCTTCTACTGTAATTGTTCTAGAGTTCTGCTCTCTCACCTTATCAAGCTCAGCCATAACCTCATCTTCTGCTACTACGATGTCAGACTTAGAAACTTCCACTCCCTTGTATGCACCAAGAGTTACTTCTGGCTTAACTGCTACTTCAGCTGTGAAGATAAATGGCTGACCCTTCTCAACCTGAACAACATCGATTTCTGGTCTAGCTACTACATCTAATTTACTTTCTTCAATAGCCTTCTCATAAGCCTCTGGAATAATAAAATTAGCAGCATCCTCATAGAATACACCTACACCATACATCTTCTCGATGATTGCACGTGGTGCTTTTCCTTTACGGAATCCCTGCACGTTCATTTTACCCTTATTTTTTTGGTAAGCCTGTTCAATTGCCTTGTCAAAATCCTCTGCTGTCGCTTCTATTGTTAGCTTTACCATATTCTTTCCTAAATCTTCCACCTTAAAACTCATTTGTTAAGTCCTCCTTAAAATATAGCAAAGTATATGCTTTCATATACCAAACTTTCTAACGTTATAATTGCATTCGCTTTCGCTCGCCTTATTCTTATGTTTACATTTCATAACCCACTAACCAAGGATAGAGGGCTAGACATTAGTATATTATATCATGTCACCTAGACAAAAGCTAGATATTTTTTTCCGCATTTGCCCCTTTTAGACGCAGTTAGACAATATTATAATTCTTGATTATCGGAACTTGCTCTTTTTTCTTACGCTTTTATATGACCTTTTTGACGTAATACTGTAACTATATTATCGGCATACTTTTGACATACCTCATTTGTTCCAGCCTCTACCATAACACGAATTACGGACTCGGTACCACTTTCGCGAACCAAGATTCTTCCCTCATCACCAAGCTCTAATTCCACTGCTTTTGCTGCTTCCATCACGTCTGGGTCATTCTTAGCCATTTTCTTATCTACCACTGGGATATTAAGTAAAAGTTGAGGATATATCTTTAACTCTCGAAGTAAAACAGAGATTTTTTCTTTCTTTTCTAACATAACCTCCATAATCTTAAGAGATGTTAGAACACCATCCCCTGTGGTAGCATGCTTATTAAAGATAATATGACCGGATTGCTCTCCACCAATGGAATGTCCATGCTCCATCATATTTTCAAATACATACTTATCACCAACAGCTGTTTTAGCATATGCAATTCCTTTAGCGTCTAACGACTTATATAGCCCTAAATTAGACATAATTGTTGTAACGACTGTATTATTACAAAGTTCGCCTCTCTCCTTCATATAACAACCGCACAGGTAAAGAATCGCATCTCCATCTATTACTTGCCCTAATTCATTTACTGCAAGACAACGATCCGCATCTCCATCATAAGCAAATCCGATATCTAACCCTTGCTCTACGACAAATTTTTGTAATTGTTCTATATGAGTAGAACCACAATCAGTATTAATATTGACACCATTCGGCTCACTATGAATTACATAAGTCTTCGCTCCAAGAGCATCAAAAACACCTTTTGCGACTGTCGTTGCAGACCCATTTGCAAGGTCAAGTCCTACTTTAATTCCCTTAAAGGAACGAGTCGCTAGTGAAATCAAGTGCCCAATATAACGATGTCTTCCCATAGAGTAATCCACGGTCTTACCAATATTTTCACCATAAGCAAACGGTATTTCCGGTAATGTCCCATCGATATAATCTTCTATTAATTTTTCAACTTCATTCTCTAATTTATACCCACCGCCATTAATCACTTTAATTCCATTATCTTGAAATGGATTGTGACTGGCACTTATCATAATACCACAATCAAATCCTTCGCTACGTACAACATAGGAAACACTCGGTGTTGGTGTTACATGCAGAAGATAAACATCTGCCCCACTCGCAGTCAAACCGGCTACCAGAGAATATTCAAACATATAACTGGATCTTCTCGTATCCTTACCAATTGCTACTTTTGCTTTGTGGTCCTTTCCATAATACCATCCTAAGAATCGACCAACCTTATAAGCATGCTCCACAGTTAACGTTTTATTTGCTTCTCCACGAAAGCCATCTGTTCCAAAATACTTTCCCATGCCTTTACTCCTTACTTAATGTTTGGCAGAAATTCTGCCCATATACATTTATTCTATCATATTTTATTCATAATGTGAATGTTTTTTCGTTTGGGCTTAATTTATAAATAAACAAGAATGGTGATGAAACACCTATATAGCAAAAAAAGAAGCGTTGTACAACGCTTCTTTTTACTTGCTTTATTCTATTTGCTATTTACCGCTCATAGACTCTTCTTGTCTCTTAATCATCTGGCGAACCATTTCTCCACCAACTGATCCGTTCTGAGCACTTGTAAGATTTCCATTGTAACCCTGAGTTAGAGGTACTCCTAATTCAGATGCAACTTCCATCTTCATACGATTCATTGCTTCTTTTGCTTCAGGCACTGCCATTCTGTTAGAGCCACTTGTTCCTTGATTGCTACTTGTCATAAAATTCACCTCCGTGAAGCTGTATAGTTGATGAGCAGTTCCATATACTAGTGTAACTGCTCTTTGGAACGATAAGCAACTACTCTTCAACGCTTATCTTCATTCATAAAACTTCCTAATTTCAATTGTCTGCATTCACTACTAATAGCGATTGATTCTGTCTAAATCTTGCTTTAATCAAAAGATTATTGCTTGATACCTTAGATGTCACTTTGCAATCAACTTTCAAAAAGTCATTTCATTTTTGATATGCTTTGTTTTTCGTCACTTATCTTGGTATTATTATTACCACGCAATATAATATTATGATGGTAAGTTATGTTATTTATTATGTCTTTGAATACAGGCAAGTTTGTTCTCATATAATTTAAATAAGGATTTTCCGCGGTGGCTGTAATGTTAGTAATCTATTCGTCTTTTCTTTCTTAGACTTAAGACTATTAAAAAAAGATTGAAAGATTTTTTAAATCTTCTTACATCAAGTTTGTGTTTACATCACATCCATAAACTTGTTGACACGCATTGTCTTGCAAGCAGAACAAAGAGCAGCGCAGAAAAGAGGTTATTTATGAACGACTTACTAAAATTCATACAAACAATCAATCATTATCTCTGGGGAGGTCCAATGTTATTTTTATTATTTGGAACTCACCTGTATTTTACTTTTCGGCTTCGATTTATTCAAAAAGAATTAAAAAAAGGAATACGGA
>DPVV01000461.1 GCA_003526525.1 Lachnoclostridium phytofermentans
TTGCGATGATTCGATCTGCTTGAAGTGCAATATTCTCATCATGGGTAATGACTAACAAGGTCTGATTATATTTTTTATTCGATATCTTTAACAATTCGATGATTTCCTGACTGTTTTTGGAATCTAAGTTACCAGTTGGTTCATCTGCTAAGACGATAGAAGGCGCATTCATCAATGCTCTTCCAATCGACACTCTTTGCTGCTGACCTCCGGATAATTGATTTGGTAAATGGCCTTCTCTTCCAGTTAAATTAAGAACAGTAAGAAGCTCAGATAATCTATCTTCGTTTACTTTTCTGCCATCCATTAACACAGGAAGTGTTATATTCTCAACCACATTCATTACCGGTATCAGATTATAGAATTGATAGATTAAGCCGACTTCTCTTCTGCGAAAGATTGCCAGCTGTTCTTCTGTCTGGTTGTAAACATCCTTACCATTTACAAACACTTTTCCATTTGTGGGATGATCTACACCACCAATCATATGAAGAAGCGTTGATTTACCGGAACCAGAAGGACCTATAATAGCAACGAATTCACCTTGGTTTACACGAAAGGAAACGCCATCTAAGGCATTCACTTTATTATTTCCTTCTCCATATGTTTTTGTAAGATTATCAACACGTAATATTTCCACTTGTACTTATCCCTCAACTTTCCTGTTTTTTGTCATTCATATTTTAGTGAGTCTCAATTCGCTTTTCAATAACAACTCAATTCGCCTTACAATAACAGCTCACTTAGATTTAATTATAACAGGATAGAATGACAGAACAATGACTGCTAAGTGACAGTTTCGTCACTTAGAGTATTCCTTTATAAAAACGAATGGTAAATTTAGCACCGCAATCTATTCCATTCTCAACCTTTACCGTACCATTTTGTTTCTGAATTATCTTTCGAGCTAAGGATAGACCAATTCCAATGCTATCGGAACTTGAATTTTTCCCTTTATAAAAACGTTCAAATAAATGTGGAATATCCTCTAACTCTATCCCTGGTCCATTATCTTCTATTATGATTTCTGTATAAATTCCTGTTTCTTTAGCAGTTACTATAATCTTTCCACCAATGTCAGTATGTTCCATACAGTTTTTCATTATATTAGAGATTGCTTCTACGGTCCAAGGAAAATCTCCAACATAGCGTACAATCCCATCTTCTTGATAGAAAAACTCTTGACCTTTTAATTCCATTGGTATTGCAATTAAATTATAAGCTTTCTGTACAACTGCTTTTACGAGCAATTCTTCTTTCGAAAATATTGCTGTTCCAGCATCTAACTTTGAAAGTTTTAATAAAGAATTTACCAACCAATCAATGCGGGATGTTAGGCGATTTAATTCTCTGCTTAACTGGAGTCTTCTATCCTCTGAAAGATTTGGCTCATTTAAAAATGAACTGATTAGATTGATGGAAGTTAAAGGTGTCCTAAGCTGATGAGAAATATCAGCAATAGATTCCGATAGTTGAATTTTTTCTGAAATTAGTGCTTCGTTTTGCTCTCTAAGGCGACTTGTCATTTTCTTAATTTCATTTTGTAAGATAGATAACTCTCCTTCGTTGAAATCTTTAAAATCTACTTTATCATTTCCATGGAGTACCTTATCAATCATCATGCTTAATTCTTTTAATTTAAAATATCGTTTCTTCGTAACATGAAGAAAAAGAAGAAGAAAAATTAAACTTATGGTAATGACAAGTAGGACTGCATCAGGGATTAGAGTCCATGTCAAAGCTACCGCAATAACCATGACAACAAAATACTGAAATATTGCTTGTTTTACTTCTCGATTTCTTGTTAACATCATTAATTCCCCACTTTATATCCGAGTCCTCGGACAGTTTTTATAATGGTTGGTTCCTGAGGGTTATCTTCAATTTTCTCCCGTAAACGTTTCACATAAACCGTAAGTGTGTTATCATTTACAAAGTCACCCGCAATGTCCCAGATTTCTTCTAATAATTTATTTCTTGAAATTACTGTCCCTCGATTGGATAAAAAAACTAACAATAAACGATATTCTAGAGCCGATAAAAAGATTTCATTTCCTTGCTTTAGTACGAGTCCTTTTTCTGTGTCTACTTGGATACCTTCTATCTCAATGACAGATTGTACCTTTCCGCAACGTCGTAACACACTCTTAATTCTTGAAAGCAATTCCCTTGGACGAAAAGGTTTGCTAATATAATCGTCAGCTCCCATATCAAGTCCTGCTACAACGCTAAATTCATCTCCGGATGCTGTAACAAAGATGACTGGTGTATCTCCCATGCTTTTTATCGCTTTACAGACAGCAAATCCATTACCATCTTGTAATGAGATATCAAGTAATATGATATCAAATACCTCCTGCTCCAAAATCGAAAGTGCATCCTTCTGACCATGTACTGCTGAAACTACATACCCTTCCGATTTTAAAAATTCTGTTAGATTATTGACTATGAATGAGTCATCTTCCACTAATAGTATTCGATTCATTTCTTTCCCTCCCTATTTATATATAATGAACGTAATGAGCTAATAGAAATTCTATAAAGTAAATTCTTGCTCTTTCAACTAACATAAAATACATCAAAAAAATTATTGATCTAATATGATACCAAGAAATTCTATAAAGTAATATTTGCACTTTACACCTATAGTACAATATCTATATAAGCTTGTCTATTTTTTCTAACTTTACTATTTCATCTGAAGTAAAATTCTACGAATAAAGTAGTACAAAAAATCCGCTCTACTATTTATGAAGTAAAGCGGATTTATACTGTTTGTAACATCCTTATCTATGTTATTGGTTAACTAAAAAGGCGAAAATGATTTTAAATGACCTATCGTTATAAGTAACCCTCAGTTCTATCTATTTCCTTACCTTCGATAAACGTATATAAAACTGAAGTCATGGAATCCATGATATCTCCATCTGTGATGACAATGTCAGCATCCTTTCCTACTTCAAGTGAACCGACACGGTCTTCAATACCGATATGTTTTGCAGGATTAATGGTAATTGCTTGTAATGCTGCAAATGGCTCCATTCCTGATTTTACAGCTAAACCAGCACATAATGCTAGGTAATGTTGAGGAATAACAGGACTATCCGTAATAATGGATACCTGTAATCCAGCTTTCGCTAAGATACCAGGAGTTTCAAATGTTTTATTGCGAAGTTCATATTTGGTTGCGTGACCAAAGGAAGGCCCAACAGCTACTGGATAGCCTTCTTTTTGTAATTCTTCAGTTATAAGATGGCCTTCTGTACAATGTTCGATTGTCAATC
>DPVV01000460.1 GCA_003526525.1 Lachnoclostridium phytofermentans
ATTGAAATAAAATGCTACGAAGATAATATTAAAATAAAATACTAACAAAGAAAATATTGATATAAAGTACTTATGAGGAAAACGTATCATATAAAAATACTTAGGAAGAAGAAATGATATTTACTAAAGTAAGAATAAGTAAAAACAAAAGAGATTGTATCTAGAGGCAAAAGAGAAGGAAAGGTATCATGTACACCCGATAAAATAAAAAGAATACTGAAAAGAAAAAAGTAGGTATCCAAAAACTATTTAGTTAGAAAAGTTACTTATGGAGAGGACAAAGGAAAAAAGTAATAAGTTCAAAATACCATGTAACCCTCCTGTTTTTGCAGGGGGGTTATGTGGTATCATAAAATCAATACTAAAGTAATGTGAAAAATCCAGGATTTTTCACAGGGCAAATTTGTGCAGCCGTCCAAATTTGTAATACGGTGGAAGAATGGAGATTAATATGTTAAAAATCGAGTACGATAAAGATAATTTATTGCAAGTAATTGACCGTGTTGTGAAAAAAACGATGACAATGGATATGACATGGGATTGGCCTTGTGGGGTTGCTTACTACGGAATCAGTGAGGCTTATCGCGTTACAAAGAATGAAGAATATATCAATTTATTAAAAGAATGGACAGATGAATACATTGCACTTGGACTACCTAATTGGACAGTAAATACCTGTGCAATGGGACACTGTATGATTACTTTATACGAAGCAACAAACGATGAAAAATATTGGGATATTGTCATGAGTAAGGTTGATTATATTCGCAATAAAGCATTACGTTTTGGTGATAATGTTCTTCAACATACAGTATCCGTTAATAATGATTTCCCAGAACAAGCATGGGCAGATACTTTATTTATGGCAGCATTTTTCTTATTACGTGTTGGCGTGAAATTAAAGGATGCAGATATGATCGATGATGCTCTTAATCAGTATTATTGGCATATCCAGTATTTACAAGAGCCAAGTACAAGTCTTTGGTATCATGGTTATAACAATATTAATAAAGATCATATGTCAGGATTTTATTGGGGTCGTGCCAATGCTTGGGCAGCTTATACAATGTCACAGGTTAGTAAAAGACTTCCTGAACCATATTTATATCCAAACTATATGGAAATTGACTGCGCACTACGTGACCAACTAGCAGCTCTTAAACTCTTACAGACAAATGATGGCTTGTGGAGAACAATTCTTGATGATGAAGAGTCCTATGAAGAAGTATCTGCAAGCTGCGGAATCGCAGCAGCAATGGTTACAAATCAAAATCCACTTCACACCAAATATATTCAAAAAGCACTTGGTGGGATTCTTAAGAACATATCAGAAGATGGTAGAGTACTTAATGTTTCTGGCGGGACAGCAGTAATGAAAGACAGAGAAGGTTACCGTAATGTACCTAAGACCTGGATGCAGGGATGGGGTCAAGGTTTAGCACTTTCGTTCTTATCCGCACTTGTGGACAATAGCCAGAAATTATTTTAGTGAACTAGGGCTATCGCATGATTTATGAAAAGGAAAAGTACGTGAAGCGTACTTTTCCTCGAATATATTCATAGATCATTGCGACAGTCCTATCATTCATAGATAAGGAGAATTAACGTGGAACAACAAAATGAGATTACCAAAGGTGGATTCACGCTCCCCGGAGAAGCTGGGTTTGAGAAGCTTACATTAGAACTTGCTAAAAGATGGGGAGCTGATGTTATTCGTGATAGTGATGGAACTGAGCTATCAGATGATATTTTAAATGCTGGATACGGAATCTATTCCACCATCTGTTTAATACGAGACCATAACGCTTGGGCAAAAGCCAATATGGACAAATTACAACAGACTTTTCTTGTCACAAGTCCTGTAGTAGCTAATTCAGATACTTTAACAATTGATTTAATGGAAGGCTTTTTTAAAGAGCAATTCTTATTAAATGATAGTGATGAATCCATAAAGTACTGGGAGGTATATGATAGAACGACAGAAACCCTTCTTGAGAATGAGAAATGGAGTTATCATCCACAAAATCAAACCATAGTTTTAACAGGTATTTGCCCATGGCATAAATATACGGTTAGTTTTATGGCTTACCGTATCTGGGAAGAAATCTCAATGTATAACCATACGACAAACAATTGGAACAAAGAACACTTGATGCAAATTGATCCAATACATATGGAAACTCAGGAGTATTTACTTACTTGGATGGATGATTGGTGTAAAAATCATGAACAGACAACGGTTGTTAGATTTACTTCTATGTTCTATAACTTCGTCTGGATGTGGGGAAGTAATGAAAAAAATCGTTATCTATTTTCTGATTGGGCATCCTATGATTTTACAGTAAGTCCGCAAGCACTAAAGTTATTTGAAGAAAAGTATGGATATGCACTTACTGCAGAAGATTTTATTCATCAAGGGAAGTTCCATGTTACTCATATGCCTGCAGATAAACATAAGCTTGATTGGATGGAATTTATTAATAATTTCGTAGTGGACTTTGGTAAGAAATTAATTGACATTGTACATAACTATGGAAAATTAGCTTATGTATTTTATGACGATAGTTGGGTAGGTGTTGAGCCTTATCATAAAAACTTTGAGAAGTTCGGATTTGACGGCTTAATTAAATGTGTATTTTCAGGATTTGAAGTTAGGTTATGTGCTGGAGCTAAAGTAAATACCCATGAATTAAGGCTTCATCCATATTTATTCCCAGTTGGTCTTGGTGGAGCCCCTACATTTATGGAAGGTGGTAATCCAACACTTGATGCAAAGAATTACTGGATTAGTGTACGAAGAGCATTGCTAAGAGAACCAATTGATCGAATTGGTTTGGGAGGTTATCTTCACTTAGTCGAGGACTTCCCAGATTTTACAGACTATATAGAAAAGATTGCAAATGAGTTCCGTCGAATCAAGGAACTTCATAATTCAGGAAAACCAATGGTTCTAAAGCCACGTATTGCGGTACTTCATTGCTGGGGAACACTACGTTCTTGGACATTATCCGGACATTTTCATGAGACATATATGCATGACTTAATTCACATCAATGAAAGCTTATCTGGACTTCCGTTTGACGTTAAATTTATTAGCTTCGAGGATATCAAGCAAGGTGCCCTTGAGGATGTTGACGTTGTAATAAATGCAGGGACTTTTGGGTCTGCATGGAGCGGGGGTAATGCTTGGGAGGATCAAGAGATAATAGAACGCTTAACGAGATTTGTTTATGAAGGAAAAGCATTTATCGGGGTGAATGAACCAAGTGCCATTACTGGTTATGATACACTTTTTAGAAT
>DPVV01000271.1:0-8883 GCA_003526525.1 Lachnoclostridium phytofermentans
TAGGTGGACAGGAAAGTCAAATGGGAAAATGAGAAGGGAGCTTGCCAAATGCTGTTAAAAATTACAATCCAAAATAAATTTCAGTTCCGTATGATACCAAGTTTTCGTGAGTTATTCTTGAAGAAAAAAGGGGAGATTCACTATATTGGGGGAGCTGAAGTTTTGCCGGCTCCTTTGGATGCCAAGAGAGAAGCAGATGCAATTATGAAACTTGGTACACCAGATGATGTGGAGGCGAAGTCTTTACTAGTAGAACATAATTTAAGGTTGGTACTTTACATAGCTAAAAAATTCGATAATACAGGCGTAGGGGTAGAGGATTTAATTTCAATTGGAACCATTGGGTTAATTAAGGCGATTAACACGTTTAATCCGGATAAAAATATTAAACTGGCTACGTATGCTTCCCGTTGCATTGAAAATGAAATACTGATGTATCTACGTAGAAATAGCAAAACAAAACTTGAGGTATCCATTGACGAACCGCTTAATGTAGACTGGGACGGAAATGAATTGTTATTGTCTGATATCCTTGGTACGGAGGAGGATGTAATATACAAAAATATTGAGGATGAAGTTGATAAGAAACTTCTCGGTAGAGCGCTTTCGAAATTAAATGATCGTGAAAAGATTATAGTTTCGTTACGATTTGGTTTAAATACTGCAGACGGTAATGAACGTACACAAAAAGAAGTGGCAGATATGCTAGGCATCTCACAATCTTATATCTCTCGTTTGGAAAAGAAAATTATAAAACGCTTAAAAAAAGAAATGCTGCGCTGCGAATAGGGAGCTGTTAACACTGTGCATTTAGCTTACACAAATTACTTATAGTTTCGAACAGAGTTATCAAACATAATGAGGGTATTCTAACAAAAATCGATGTTAGTTTCAACAAAAATAACATACTTTTTGAACCTTATCTTATCACGAAATAATACAAAAGTATTTGCAAATCGAAACAATTCCTTATAAAATAAATATATGGATGAAATTAACAAAAAATAACATTAGAAATGCAGTATAAAAAGAAACCTTCCGGTAAATCATTTTATTATGACTTCAGAATAAAATGGTTAATCTGGGAGGTTTCATTATGGCTCTTTATAAGGTAGAAATTTGTGGAGTAAATACATCGAAATTGCCGTTGTTAAAGGGTGAAGAAAAGGATGCTTTATTTGAAAGAATCAAGCAAGGTGATAAGGAAGCTAGAGAGCTGTATATCAAAGGAAACCTACGATTGGTGCTTAGCATCATTCAACGTTTTTCAAATAGTAATGAAAATGTCGACGATTTATTTCAAATTGGTTGTATTGGTTTAATGAAAGCTATCGATAATTTTGACATCACGCAAGGAGTAAAGTTTTCAACTTATGCAGTACCTATGATTATCGGTGAGATACGTCGTTATTTAAGAGATAATAATGCCATACGTGTATCCCGTTCTTTAAGGGATACTGCTTATAAAGCAATTTATGCGAAAGAAATGCTTCTTAAGAAAAATGATAAAGAACCAACGGTTTGCGAGATAGCGGCCGAAGTTGGAATTAGTCAGGAAGATATTGTGGCTGCGCTTGATGCAATCCAGAGCCCAGTATCTTTGTACGAGCCTGTCTATTCAGAAGGTGGAGACACTTTGTATATTATGGACCAGGTAAGTGACAAAAAGAATAAAGAAGAAAACTGGGTAGAAGAAATCTCATTAAAGGAAGCAATGTCTAGACTATCTCCAAGAGAAAATAATATTATAAATCTGCGCTTTTTTCAAGGAAAGACACAGATGGAGGTAGCAGAAGAGATTCAAATATCGCAAGCACAGGTTAGTAGACTTGAAAAAAATGCATTAAAGAATATGAGGAACTATCTTATTGATAAGTAGATATAACTAAATATTTCCTTTCAATGAAAAGTTTCGAAAAAAGAAGAAAACACAATTATAGTATCAACTAATACAGAGATATAACGAAATGTTTCGTTCTATCTCTGTATTAGTTTTATGATTAAATAATTTGTTAATAGTAATATTTAATTCAAATAAATCAAGCAAATATAACAAATACATGTGTATTTTACATTTTTTAGACAAATCAAATTAAAAATATAGTCATATTTATTTAGTTTGTTTAACGAAAAACTATAGTAAGTTAAATTAATCTCATACTTTTTATGGTAAAAACTATGCTATAAATACCTATATATGGAATATAACCGTAATAATCAATATATAATTAAAATTAATACTTGATAATTTGTATAAACTGCTATATAATAAAACAACGAAAACGATATAGCTAAGAAGCGGTGGTAAAAATGGCGACGATTAAAGAGCTATCATTAAAATGTGGTGTTTCCGTTTCCACTGTCAGCAAAGCATTGAATGACTATAAGGATATTGGAGAGGAAACGAAACGTAATATCCTGAAAGCAGCCAATGAGATTGGTTATTTTCCTGATTCGAATGCAAGGGCATTAAAGACGAAGAAAACTTATAATATCGGAGTATTGTTTTCTACGATGTTTGGTCATGGGCTCAGGAATGAGTATTTCGCTCATATTTTAGCTTCCTTCAACGAATATGCTACGGGTAAGGGATACGACATTAATTTTATTGAGCATAATGTTGGTAATCGGAAGATGACTTTTCTGGAACATTGCAGATATCGGAATTTCGATGGTGTTTGTATTGCCTGCTGTGCAGATTTCTTCGACAATGAGATTCAACAGGTTGTGAATTCAAAGATTCCTGTAGTGGTCATTGATCACATCTATAATGAGGCAATATCAATTCTTTCTGATAATATGGAAGGAATGAGGCAGTTAACACAGTACATAATTGATCAGGGTCACAAAAGAATAGCATACATTCATGGCACGAATTCATCGGTTACACATAATCGGTTGGTAAGCTTTTACCAGGTGTTACGGGAAAATGATTTAACGATACCGAACGACTATGTGATCGAAGGAATTTATCGTGATTCTGAAACGTCAGGCTTATTGACACAGAGATTACTGGATTTACCAGTCCCACCTACCTGTATCATTGCTCCAGACGATTATTCAGCGCTTGGAGTTATGAATACAATCAGAAGAAACGGTTTCAGGATACCAGAAGATATCTCTGTTGCAGGATACGATGGCATTTCAGTGGCACAGGCATTAGAACCAAAGCTTACTACGATAAGACAGGATACGGACAGAATTGGAACAGAAGCAGCAAAACAGTTAATTAATTTGATTGAGAGACCTATGGTAACCTCTATTTCAAATGTTTACCTTAAGGTCTCGCTGATGAAGGGAAGTTCAGTTGGCTATGTGAATAGCAGCGACTTGAATCACCTATTAAAGTAATCGATTGTCCATTAGAGACAATCAAGGTAACATAGGCATTTGTATTATTTATTAATATAATGCAAAATTAAAGGAGGGTATTGAAATGAAAAAGATGAAGAAAGCATTAGCTATGCTCATGGTTTTAACCATGGTTTGTGCTATGTTTGCAGCATGCGGTACAAAGAATGCAAACAGTAACAAAATAGCGAGTACATCTGGTGGTAAGATATTCAGAATTTATTGCTGGAATACAGAGTTCCAGGACAGATTTAACGAGTATTACGCAAGCAAAATTCCAGCTGACGTAAAAGTTGAATGGGTTATCAATCCAAATGAAGACAATGTATACCAGACAAAGTTGGATGAAGCTTTACAAAAGCAGGAATCTGCTGCACCAGAAGATAGAATTGATTTATTCCTGATTGAAGCTGACTATGCATTAAAGTATGTTGGTACTGACTATACTTTGAATGTTATCAAAGATGTTGGCTTAACAGAGAAAGACCTTTCTCAACAGTATCAGTACACAAAGGATGTCGTTACAAGTAACGGCGCTCTTAAGGGTGTTTCATGGCAGTCTTGTCCAATGGGCTTCCTTTACAGAAGATCCATGGCTAAGGCAGTGTTAGGAACAGACGATCCTGATCAGGTTCAAGAGATGCTTTCCGACTGGACAAAATTTGATGATGTAGCTGCTAAAATGAAGGCAGCTGGTAACTTCATGTTATCTGGTTATGATGATGATTATCGTGTATTTGCTAACAACAAGAAACAGCCTTGGGTTGATTCTAACAAAAAAATCGTAATTGATGATCAGATCAAACAATGGGTATCTCAGACTAAGACATATACAGATAAAGGCTATAATAACAAAGCTAGCTTATGGTCAGCAGAATCAACTGCTCAGATGGCTAATGATGGCAAGGTATTTGGTTACTTTGGACCAGGATGGTTTATGGATTTTTGTTTCATGTCTTATACACTTGATGATCCAAACGGAGAGAAAGAAATTGGTAACGGAGGTTTCGGTGACTGGGCTATGTGTAAAGGCCCTCAGGGATCTTACTGGGGTGGTACATGGATTTGTGGAGCAGCAGGAACAGATAATCTCGATATCGTAAAAGATATTATGTTAACAATGACATGTAACAAAGATACACTTGTTAAGATTACAAATAAATTTGGTGATTTTACTAACAGTGTAGCAGCTATGGAAGAAATTGCTAACAGTGATTATGGCTATCCATTCTTAGGAGGTCAGAATCATATCAAAGTATTACTTGATTCTGCACAAGATATTCATATTTCTGCAGCATCTCCTTTTGATCAGACTATGACTGAAAAGCTTCAATTATCAATGAAAGACTACTTTGAAGGCGTTATAACAGAACAACAGGCTTGGGATAACTTCTATACAGAAGTTTTAGGAAAGCATCCAGAACTTAGTAAATAAGATAAAAGTTCGAAATTTCACAGTGTAACGGATAAGATATAGTTTTTGTAATAACGAAAGAACTTAAAAACTTTTATTTCGGTACAGCAAGGTGGTTTGAGTCGCCTTGCTGTACTAATATGGATAGTATGCTGATGATAAAAAGGCATCTCTCCTTTTACAATGGCAGGATTGAAAGAGCGCACAATTCTGTGGCAACTCATAATAAGCGCAGTTGTGAGGTATCGTATGCAGAATCCAAAGAAATCGAAAAAATTTGTTAACTATTCAAAATGGGGATATATTTTCCTAATACCATTCTTCGTAATCTATACGTTCTTTTCACTGATACCATTACTTTCAACTTTTTACTACAGCTTCTTTGAGTTATATTGGGCGAATGGGGGATTGTCGAAGGTAGGCCCGAATTTTGTTGGCCTAAAGAATTATGTTAAACTCTTTACTGAGTCCGAGTTTTTAAAATATTTCGGTAATACGATGATACTTTGGATCATTGGGTTCATACCTCAGATTTTAATTTCTCTCCTATTAGCAGCACTATTTACAAGTAACCGTTTAAGACTAAAGAAGCAAGGATTTTTTAAATCAGTTATCTATATGCCAAATTTGATTATGGCATCAGCATTCGCTATGTTGTTTTTTACTTTATTTTCACCAGATGGGCCAGTCAATCAGTTGTTAATCCAGTTTGGCTTTGTGAATGCAGGAGATCCAATACGATTTTTTTCCAGAATAACTGGAACACGTGGTATCATTGCGCTCATGAATTTTCTCATGTGGTTTGGTAATACAACAATCATGCTGATGGCAGGTATTATGGGAATTGATCAGGGGTTGTTTGAGGCAGCCTATGTCGATGGTGCAAAACCAACCCAAGTATTTAAAAGGATTACATTACCTTTATTAATGCCTATCCTAAGTTATGTAATGATAACTTCTTTAATCGGTGGTATTCAGATGTTTGATGTCCCACAGATTTTAACCAGTGGATCTGGAAGTCCGAATAATACTAGTAAAACGGTTGTAATGTTATTAAATAGCAAGTTATCACCAAGCTTAAATTATGGTGATGGTGGTGCAATTTCAGTGATCTTATTCATGCTGACGGCTATTTGTAGTGTTGCTGTATATCGTTCGATGATGAATAAGACAGGTAATGATGAAGTTAAGAAAAAAATAAGAGAAGAGCAAAGAAGGAAGTAACGGAATGATGGATAATAGAAAAGCAAACACAAAACCGAATAAAAGCAAACGTGGAGTTGGCGGTGTTGTGACAAGCAGAATTCTGTCATATATCCTATTGATATTTCTCTCCATTATTTGCTTGTTTCCATTTTACATATTAATTGTAAACGCTTCGAGAACTCATGTTCAGATTACCTCTGGTTTCTCACTAATCCCAGGTACGAATCTGTTCCAGAATATAAAAGATGTTCTTAAAAACTCGACATTCACGATTGGCAGTGGTATGCGTAACAGTTTATTGATTGCTACGTTAAGTGCAGTATTGACAACATATTTTTCTACGTTGACTGCATATGCAATACACATGTATGATTTTAAACTGAAAAAATACGCTTTTACATTTATCATGTTTGTTATGATGGTACCAGCTCAAGTATCTGCACTGGGTTTTCTTGATCTGATTGATAAGATGGGATTTAGAGATACCCTATACCCACTGTTTTTACCGGCGATCGCTTCTCCGATTACATTCTTCTTTATGAAACAATACATGGAGAGTGTATTACCTACCGAAATTGTTGAGGCAGCAAGAGCGGATGGATCATCAGAGTTTAGAACATTTAATACGATCATTTTACCTATCATGAAACCTGCGATTTCAGTACAGGCAATCTTTTCATTCGTGGGTAGTTGGAACAATTACTTTATTCCTGCACTTGTGATATCTTCGCAGAATAAAAAGACAGTTCCTATTTTGATGGCAGGACTACGTTCCGCAAGTTATCAAAACTTCTCTTTAGCTCAGCAGTATGTGGCAATCTGTATGGCAATCATACCTCTGATTATCATGTATTTTACCTTATCAAGGTATATCATAGCAGGTGTTACATTAGGAAGTGTGAAAGGTTGATACTTGCATTAATTACATATTTCAATTAGAATAAGGGTATCTGTATCAAAGTACGGATACCCTTATATTATGGTAAAAAACACTATGCTATGGATGCACATTTGCGAATTCATTTAATGGAAATCGCTACTAATTCAGGAAAGGATGAAGAAATTATGGAGAATTATGTATTCCACGCATATACCAAAATGTTATTTGGTAAAAATCAGATCGAACAGCTACCTGATGTAATGAATGATTTTGGAAAAACTGTACTTTTAGTTTATGGTGGCGGAAGTATTAAGAAAAATGGAATTTACGATAAGATTTATGCTTTATTAAAAGGCTGGAATATTATTGAGCTTGGAGGAGTAGAGCCTAATCCGAGAATCACAACAGTACGTGAAGGTGTAAGACTGTGTAAAGAAAACAACGTAGATGTTATTTTAGCAGTTGGTGGAGGTAGTACCCTTGACTGTAGTAAGGTGATTGCAGCAGGACATTATTATGACAATGATCCATGGGATCTTGTATTAGATGGAAGTCTTATTACGAAGGCACTACCACTTGTAACAATATTAACATTAGCTGCAACTGGTTCTGAGATGAATAAGAATGCAGTAATCTCTAATTTAGAGACAAATGAAAAGTTTGGAACTGCTTCAAGATTAGTGATCCCACAGGCGTCCATATTAGATCCAACTTACCTATTTACATTACCTGCAATTCAGACAGCAGCAGGAACCACAGATATTATGTCACATATTTTTGAAGCTTATTTTGGTAAAGTAAAGGATGCCTATATTCAAGATCGTTTTTCTGAAGGAATTTTAAAAGCTTGTATAAAATACTGTAAGATTGCATTACAAGAGCCTGAAAATTATGAAGCCCGAGCAAATTTAATGTGGGCAAGTAGTATGGCGCTAAACGGATTAACCGGTAGTGGAAAGTCTCATGCTTGGACCTGCCATCCGATTGAGCATGAATTAAGTGCATTTTATGATATTACCCATGGTGTAGGCCTTGCAATTGTAACACCTCGTTGGATGAGATATATATTGAATGATGATACGGTAGAACAATTTGCAACTTACGGACATAATGTATGGGATATACCAAGGGAAGAAGATAAGTTTGAGGTTGCTCATAAGGCAATTGATAAAACTGAAGAGTTTTTTAAAGAGATTGGCATTCCAATGACGTTAAGAGAAGTAGGAATAGATGATTCTAAATTAGATATTATGGCAGAAAAAGCGGTAAGATTCGGCGGTTTAGGGGACGCTTTCGTTTCTTTGACAAAAGAGGATGTTGTTAACATCTTAAAAGATTGCTTATAAGAAGGAAAGCAATCTAAGTTTTCTATACTGTTTCAAGTGTAAAAATGTCAGATACGCAAGCATTATCGCACCTGAAGCTGCAGAAAAAATAGTTCAACATAAAAATCATAAGAAAAATATAGGGTATATCAGAAAGGGAGAGCCATGGAGTTTTTACATGAAGCGCTAAGGGTTATCGTTGATATAGCAATTCTTTTGTTTGAATACGTAGGAGTAATAATTTTAATAATGTCGGGATTACGCGGTGTATATCAGTATTTCCGGAGGAATGAATTAACCAGACTAAATCTTGCGAAAGGTATGGCAATGGGGCTAGAGTTTAAGCTTGGAAGCGAGATATTGCGTACTGTTATTGTAAGAGATTTTCAGGAAATTCTTACTGTGGGTAGCATTATATTATTACGAGCTGCTTTAACGTTTTTAATCCATTGGGAGATAAAAAATGAAGAAATAAATACGGTTGAAAAATTAGAAGAACACCAGAGTAAATAAGAAAATATTTGATTTCTGTTTTATCAACTTACAAATTATGCAAATTCTTTATATGAAATAATGTTTTAATAAAAAGTCTATCTTAGTTATTATCTATCTTTCGATAGAAGGCTAAGATAGACTTTTGTATTTTACACAATCTCTTTATTTTTACGATATTTGCACGGAGAAATCCCTTTCATACGCTTAAAGAC
>DPVV01000271.1:9014-9551 GCA_003526525.1 Lachnoclostridium phytofermentans
CACTTAACAATGCGATTTCTGTGATAGGTAACTTTGTATGGAGCAAAAGTCTTGATGCTTCTCTTATTCTTATACTAATTAAATATTCTTTAAAACCAAAACCAGTCACTGCCTTAAACTTTTTGGAAAAATAAGTGGTACTCATATTGCAATAAGCTGCAGTTTCTTCTAAGGTCACAGGAGATTGATAATTGCTGCATATATATTTTGCAGCCTTTTCCATGATTTGATCATCTGGGGAAGCATCATACGGAGTAATGTCATCTTGTTTGGAAATAGAATTTAACCGTAAGATAAATAAAATGAGTTCGTACACATGATTACTTGCTAGATAGTGGGAATAAGTATCTTGGTACATCATTTCACGATGTGCCTTTGAGATTAAGTCTTCAAAATAATCACGTCTGCTCTGAGGTATTCGTACATGCGGTTGCGAAAAACACTTCAATACAGTTTCTTCTCCGAATTCTTGAAACAATGGTTGTAAAAAGCACTTGGAAAAGGTAATGCAAATTCGTTCATGGGAGCCTCCTGAGA
>DPVV01000272.1 GCA_003526525.1 Lachnoclostridium phytofermentans
CGGTTATGAGCCGGTTGGTTCTGCGTTGTATTTTGCATTAGCAGGAACGTATAAAGAAGAGATAGAGGAAACAATACATCAATTGATGGAAAGATTATAGAGGTGATTATAATGGTAGAAGGTTCGGTTATGGACTTGTATTACAACCAGGTAATAGGAATTTTAGATGAAATTCGAAGCACAGAAAAGGAAAATATATTAAAAGCAGCTCGTATGATTGCAGATCAGGTGAAAAAAGATAAACTGGTGTATGTATTTGGTCCGGGTGGTCATTCGAATCTAGCTGCTATGGAAATATTTTTCCGTGCAGGAGGTTTAATGCATGTAAGTGCTATTTTAAATCAGGAAACAATGTTAAGCAATGGTGCATTGAAATCAATGCAGGCAGAGAGACTTCCGGGATATGGGAGAATTGTTGTGGAGGATTACGGAATTGGAGAAGATGATTTACTTCTTGTATGCAATGCGTATGGAATTAATTCTGCAACCATTGATTCCGCACTGACAGCAAAAGAACATGGTGCAAAGGTTATCGGTGTAAGTTCCCATAAGCATGCAATAGAATGCCCGAAAGATCATCCGGCGCGTCATCCTTCTAAGAAAAATCTTCATGAAATAGTGGATTGTTCTATTGATTGTAAAGTACGATTGGGTGATGCGACGATAGAGTTGGAAGGTTTTGAACAAAAGATTGGAGCATTAAGTACTTATGCCAATGCTTATGTACTAAATAGCATAGTGGTAGAAGCAATCAATATGCTGGTAAACGAAGGTGTAAATCCTCCGGTTTGGCGAAGCGGGAACTGCCCGAACGGTGATGAGTGGAACAATCAGTTTTTGGATCGATTCCGAGGGAAAGTCCGTTGTCTGTAGTAAAACAAGGAGGTGAAAGGCAGTGGCAAGTGTATTATTTCAGAATGGCCGAATTATTACACCAACAGGAATCTATCATGGGGATGTAAGAGTTGAAAATAGGGTGATAAGTCATATTTTCTTTGACGAGCCATGTATGGAAGCTGCGGATACTATAATCGACTTACAAAATCAATTTCTTTCCCCAGGTTTTATCGATATTCATACCCATGGTGCGGGTGGAGCTGACTTTATGGATCAGACAGAAGAAAGTTTGTATCAAGCATGTTATACCCATATGAAGCATGGAACTACTTCGATTGTACCTACAACACTTACTAGTACTAGGGTGTCACTGAAAGAATTTTTAGAATTTTTCGAGACCATTGAGTTAGAAAAAAAAGGTATGCCAAATATTCTTGGACTTCATTTGGAAGGACCTTATTTTGCGGAATCTCAAAAGGGTGCTCAAGATCCAAAATACCTTAGAAATCCGGACCCTAAGGAGTACATGGATGCTCTTACATACTCAAATCGAATTTTAAGATGGTCTTTTGCAATTGAGTTACCAGGTTCTGAAGAATTTTTAAAAGAGCTTAGAAAATATCATATTGTTAGCTCCCTCGCTCATTCGGACGCAACCTGCAAAGAAGTTATGAGAGCTTATGAAAATGGGCTTACTGCACTGACTCATTTTTATTCCTGTATGACCGGAGTGCATCGGAAAAATGCATATAGGGTTGCCGGGGCAATTGAGGCAGGTTATCTAATTGATGACTTATTTGTTGAAGTAATTGCGGATGGTTGTCATCTCCCGGCGGAACTTCTTAAACTCATTGTAAAAATAAAAGGTGCTGATAGAATTTGTCTTGTCACCGATAGTATGAGAGCGGCAGGTATGCCAGATGGGGAGTATCTGTTAGGTTCTAAAAGTTCAGGTCAAAGATGTATCGTAGAAGACGGAGTTGCAAAACTACCAGATAGAACTGCATTTGCCGGAAGTGTGGCAACGTCAGACCGTTTGGTGAGAACTATGCATACTCTCACAGATACTCCACTTCATGAGGTAGTAAAAATGGCGAGTTTAACACCGGCAAAGTTATTAAAGATAGATGACAAAAAAGGTTCTATCTGTGTAGGAAAAGATGCGGACTTGATTGTCTTTAATAATGAGATTGAAATCAAGAAGGTTATGGTTCGTGGTGAAGTAGTATTTTAACCTCATCAGGGAAATCCTCCGCTTCTTTAAGCGGGCTAAGGACTTGCCTGCTTAAAATGCCACGTAGTGGCAATGAGGTAGAGCTGGTAGCGTAAGCGGATTGCGAATATCCGCTTTGACTGAAAAAATAATGAAAGAATAAATAATCTGTAGAATGCCCTCATATATATGTAAAATAATGGTGGATTAATTTTATTCACTAAATTATAATAAACTAAACTGTGATCATAAATTAATGTTATGTAGGGGGGTATTAAGATGTTAAGTAACAGAAGGATGAACCATACTGAGTTTGATGAAATGATGAAGTTAACATTTGAATTAATTAAAAGTTATTCAAACATAAAAGGTTCAGAACAGATAGACTGGGATGGGCAGGTACACGATTTATTACCAGATGGGTTAGAGAGCAAAGGAAATTACTTCTATTCCTTTTTTGACGAGGCGGATCGTATCGTTGGATATGCTTGGTGTGTGGATAAAGGAGAGGATCTGCGACTAATCGCATACATTGGTGTTAAAAAGGAATATCAACGTAATGGTTATGGTCTAGAAATCATGAGAACAGTTTGCGACTATGCCAAACAGGATGGAATCAATAAGATGGTATTGGGTGTTGAGAAAAATAACTTACCAGCTTACCAGTTATATCTGAAAGAAGGATTTAATGTAGAAGGTGAAGAAGATATCCGATACATTATGATTAAGGAATTATAGTTTTTAATCAAAATTAGTTAATCCATTTAGTAAAAATTATAAGAGGGAAAACTGACTTAATTGATTTTAATGAGAGATTGAAATCATGAAGTTATGGTTCGCGTAAAATAATAAAGAAAAATTAATAGCATTAGAAGAATCACCAGCAAAGAACGATTCCTTGTTGGTGATTCTTTTTAAACATGAAAAGGAAAAGCTTATTTTCTAGATAATTTTGAAAAGAAATATAAAAGAAAACAGTAATCATAGTTTTACTATGTTGTATACATCATCTTAAACTCGGTAGGAGTGCAGTTTTTAACAATCTTAAACATTCGTATAAAAGAAGAAAGGCTGCTAAAACCACATTGCAAAGCAATTTCAGTGATAGTAAGTTCATCATTCATCAAAAGGTTTTCTGCATAAGCGATTCTTTTGTTATTAAGATATCGATAAAAGGATACATTGGTAAATTGCTTAAATAATCGGCTGAAGTGGTATTTACTAAATCCAGAAAGATCTGAAATTTCATCAAGAGTTAAGTCTTCACCGCAATGTTCATTTATGTAATTGCAAATAAATAAAAACCGTTCTGTATATTCGCGCTGTTTTGAATTTTTATGATAAAAGCAGTGGGCGTTTGGAGAGTTATTTCGTCCTATTAGAACAAATATTTCGATTAATTTGGAATAGATAGAGGCCTCACTCAGAGATGCTTCTGCAAAATATTCTTCTTTAATGGAAAGTAATAATTGACGAATTCTTTCATGTGCAAATGGGGACTCTTCGGCTGTTATATGAAGGGCTGGAGCGATGAAGGATAAGGTTGTTTCTAACTCCCTCATCCCATAAAGCAGTGTAACATCCGCTTGAAAAATAAGGCGCTCTCCAATAGGTGGTGCTTCCATGCTGTGTACTACTCCTGGATTTATAATTAGAATATCGCCCTCACTTAGACAAAATACTGTTTTTGAACAGGCTACACGGTAATCGCTTTCCGTTGGCATTATGATTTCAAGAGGTATATGCCAATGACTCGGGTAATTTTCGCATTCGTCATTCATATAGAGGCGCAATTTTGTATTGGTCTTAAAGTTTACGGTCTCTTTCATTCCGTGTAATGTTTCTATCATGGATCAAACTATCCTCCCTTTCAAGAATTGAGTCCAGTTAAAAAAATAACCATATATTTACATATAAGATTATAACAATATTTAAATAAATTACAATGGCAGTTAAGAAAAATTAGCAATTTTTCGTAGTTAAAAAGCAATTTTTCGGATGAAAGGAACGACTCAATTTGATATAGTAAAATCACAAAAAGACATACATATTATGGAAATTATTTATACAATATTCCTAAAATATGTTGATTCTAGGAGGTAGGATATCTATGTTAAAGAGGAAAATAACAGCACTAGTTCTTATCGCAGCAATGACAATTAGTTTACTAACAGGATGTGGAAATAAATCTTCAAATACTTCCACAGACAAAAATGGAGTAGTTGAAATTAAGTGGATGTTTTGGGACGACTTAACGGCCACTGAAGACTTAATTTCAAAAGGATACGCAAAAGTAATTGAACGTTTTAATGAACAATATGCTGGAAAATATCACTGTACACCGATTACTACAAATCTAGAGGAATATGATACAAAATTAAATGCATTAGTTGCCGCTAATAATTGTCCGGATGTATTTATCTGTAATCCTGGACCAAATTTGACTCAGTATGTGGAAAGTGGAACAGCAGCAGATCTGACCGATATTTTAACGAAAAATGAATCGAAATGGTACGATTCCTTTACAGAAGGTATTTTCGAGAGAATGACATACAATGGAAAAATTTATGCAATTCCAACAAACTTTGCAGCAGCTTTGGTTTTTTATAATACAGAAATATTCGAAA
>DPVV01000363.1 GCA_003526525.1 Lachnoclostridium phytofermentans
CGCTCTTCCGATCTATTCTTATATGATTTACTTAATAATTCCTCTATAGTTTCTTTCTTCGTTTCTTTTAAAAAGTTTGTAAAATAATTGCTAGGGATGACTTTTATATTAGCTTCATCCTCATTATCAGATTTTACTAAAACCTTTACTGACTTTGATTTTTCATAACGGTTAGATTGTAGTCTTGAAATCGTTAATCTTTCATTGGTTATAACTACACTTCGCTCCACTGGGGTATTCTTGGATGCTTCCATTTTAGTGCTTAAGTTCTCTTTTTGATACCCAATCAAATCATCCTTTTGATTTTTACTAAAAACTGCTCCTTGATTTTTAGTTGCTTCTTTCGGTAAGCTTACTTCTTTCGATAAACTTGCTTTTTTTGTTAGATTTGTTTCTTTCGTTAAACTTGCTTCTCTCGTTAAACTTGCTTCTCTCGATAAAGTTACTTCATATACAACCTTATACTTTTCCTGTTCCTCTGTCACCACACTAAATTCAAACGAGCAGACTGCTGCCTGCTCGCCGCATTTTATCATATTACTGAAATTCATTGGTAATGCAGTACCACTCATCAATCCCTTTAACAAAGATAAAGCACAAATAAGTGTTGTTTTTCCCGATCCATTTTGACCATAAACACCGAGAACATCCGCCTTTCTCTCATAGATGTCCTCCCATAGATTACAAGTAAAACGAATGTCTCCTAATGCAACATTCTTTAAGTTTTGTATATTTATCTTTTGTAGTCGAATGATTGATTTTGCCATACTGCATCCCTCTCGTTATTTTCTTCGCTAATGGTATATTAACTATTTAATACGATTTTATTCACACTATTTACGAGAGCTAATGCACTTGCTTTCATAACATCTCTTTCAATTGCTTTTCCGAAATAAAATTTTCCGTTATATTGTATTTGTACAACGACCTTACCTAAGGATTCTTTTTCTGCGCCAATATTTTGAATACGATAATCTATTAGATGAATTGGCATATCAACTGCTTTTAAAATTGCTGCATATAATGCTGAGATTGCACCATTTCCAGCTTCGCTAATTACAACCTCTTGCTTATCTCTAACCAATTTTACTGTTGCAGATGGCAGATTCATATTGACATTCATCTGAAAATCTTCTAACATCCATAACTTCTTTTCTCCATTCTTTTGTATTCTATCATCCCCGTCCAGTAAATCGATGACGTCATTATCATAGACTTCCTTTTTCTCATCTGCTATTTTTAAGAAATTAGTATGGATTTCATTTAAACTTTCCGGTGCAATTTCATAACCAAGTTTTTTAGAGATATATTCAAATGCATGTTTTCCAGAACGAGCGGTAAGTACAATATCCATTGGAGGAGCACCGATATCCGAAGGTTCGAATATCTCATATACCTCCTTTGACTTTAAAAGACCATCCTGATGGATTCCAGAAGAATGTGCAAAGGCATTTTCCCCTACCAACGCCTTATTCACTTGAACATCAAGACCCATGGTACGGCTTACAATTCGGGAGGTTTCATAAATGGCGGAATGATTGATATCGGTATACCCGTCATAATATTCTGGATGAAGTTTTATCCCCATTATTACTTCTTCTAAGGAGGTATTACCTGCTCTTTCCCCTATTCCATTGATCGTACATTCCACTTTATTCGCGCCATTTCTCACAGCTGCCAATGTATTTGCAGTTGCAAGTCCTGAGTCATTATGGCAATGAACACTTAATAATACATGTGGTGCCAAATTCTGAAGACGTTCATAGATTTGATGAATTAGACCACCGAATAACTCAGGTACTGCAAACCCTACCGTATCCGGTATATTTACACAAGTAGCTCCAGCCTTTACTACTGCCTCAATTGTTTTCCACATGTACTCTAAATCAGAACGACTCGCATCCTCAAGAGAGTATTCCACTTGTGAAGTATAGCGTTTTGCATATGTAACTGCATCTACCCCCATTTGCAAGATATCTTCTGGGTTCTTATTAAATTTTTTTGTAATATGAACATTAGAGGAGCCTAATACAATATGAATCATAGGATTTACTGCTTCTTTTAAACTTTCATACATGCGATCAATATCAGATTTAACAGCTCTTCCCAAGGCTACCACGGAAGAATCCTTTATTTGTCTACTAATTGCTCGTACTGCCTCAAAATCGCCTTGTGAGGAGGAAGGAAATCCTGCTTCCATATAGTCTACTCTTAGCTTCTCTAATTGTTTTGCAATATACATCTTTTCTTCAAAATTAAGTTTCGCTCCTGGTACCTGTTCTCCATCTCGTAAGGTTGTGTCAAATACATAGATTTTTCGCATATTTTACCCCTTTCTGCGCTCTTACGCATCGAAACATTCTTGCTATACTATAGCATGCCTACTTGTCTTAGGTATAAAAAATCCCCCAATCGTCTTAAAATTAAGAGACGAATTGGGGGTTCCGCGGTACCACTCTTTTTCATGCCATAAGCATGCACTTTATCGATACATTCCATAAAAGAATAAAGTATTTCGTAACGAGGCACTCGTACTATATTCTAAGCGGAGCATTTATAGGATTTTGTGATGCAATTACCTATAAAATAAAAAAACTTCTGCCTCCAAAGAGACAGAAGTTACTCTGCTATACCACTCTTACGTGTTCGTTCGATACATCTTTTATGGTCAATATCTATCCCTTGTAACGGTGGGCTTCCGGCTTAACCTACTGTAACTTTTCAGTCAGCTACTCCAAGGCGAGTTCACCCTATTTAGACTCTTGCTTCGCACCAACCAGCAAGTCTCTGAAAATCCTACTACGGTTACTATTCCTTTTCAAAGTATTTTTCATATAAATTTTCATCATTCTATCAAAGTTTTTTCACTCTGTCAAGATAAATCACTAAATTGTTTTTAATAATAAATCACTAAATTGTTTTAATAAGATTTTGCAGTCAAAGCGGATATTCGCAATCCGCTTACACTACTTGCTCATAACCTCATTGCCACTACTGTAATCAGCTTATTCTTATTTTGGCTGTTTTGGAATTCCATCAAATCCTTGCTGTAAATCTGCATCGGTTGGAATATAATCCGTCATCTCTCCATTATGAAAACGTTCATAAGCAACCATATCAAAATATCCAGTACCGGTTAAACCAAATACAATCGTCTTTTCTTCCCCTGTTTCCTTACACTTTAATGCCTCATCGATTGCTACACGAATTGCATGGCTGCTCTCTGGCGCAGGTAAGATACCTTCAATCCTAGCAAATTGTTCTGCTGCCTCAAATACTGCGGTCTGTTCCACTGCACGTGCTTCCATTAACCCCTCTTCATAAAGCTGGGATAATACAGAACTCATACCATGATAACGAAGCCCGCCTGCGTGATTAGCAGATGGAATAAAGTTGCTTCCTAACGTATACATCTTAGCAAGTGGACACACCATACCAGTATCACAGAAATCATAAGCAAATTTACCTCTCGTTAAACTTGGGCAAGATGCTGGCTCAACCGCAATAAAGTGATACTTCTTCTCACCACGTAATACTTCACCCATAAAAGGTGAGATAAGACCACCTAAATTAGAACCACCACCTGCACAACCAATGATAATATCTGGAGTGATGCCATATTTATCAAGAGCTGCCTTCGTTTCTAAGCCGATGATTGACTGATGCAATAATACTTGGGATAATACACTACCAAGCACATAACGATAACCTGGTGTTGATACTGCGGTTTCAACCGCTTCCGAGATCGCACAACCTAAACTTCCTGTGGTTCCAGGGTGTGCTTCTAATATTCTTTTTCCTACTTCAGTAGCTAACGATGGAGACGGCGTAACCTGAGCTCCATAAGTTCTCATAACTTCTCTACGGAAAGGTTTCTGTTCATAAGATACCTTAACCATAAATACTTTGCAGTCTAGGTCAAAATAGGAACACGCCATTGAAAGGGCAGTCCCCCACTGACCAGCACCGGTCTCTGTAGTGACACCATGTAATCCTTGCTTTTTTGCATAATATGCTTGTGCAATCGCAGAATTTAATTTGTGACTGCCACTGGTATTATTTCCTTCAAATTTATAATAAATCTTAGCAGGAGTTTGTAACTTCTCTTCTAAACAATATGCTCGTACCAGAGGTGCTGGACGATACATCTTATAAAAGTTTAGTATCTCTTCTGGAATATCAATATAAGCATTGGTATCATCAAGCTCCTGTATAACTAGTTCATCACAGAACACTTGCTTTAATTCATCAAATGTCATGGGTTTTAATGTTTGTGGATTTAACAATGGTGCTGGTTTATTCTTCATATCAGCACGCACGTTATACCACTTTGTTGGCATCTCGCTTTCTTCAAGATAGATTTTGTAAGGTATTTCTTGCTTCATCATAATCCTTTCTCCTTTCAATCATGTAGTTCCTTGGAACACATCTCTTGGGAAAAGGTACAAAAAAAATACCCTTATCCCATACAAATAAATCTGCAGGGACAAAAGTATTGAACTTCTGCGGTGCCACCCAGCTTGACGTTAAACGTCCACTCTATGCATACAAACATATGCTTATCTTTGATAACGGAGGATTTCTCCGGCTCACCTACTAAATTTCAGTTTGCCCTCCAAAGCCCATTCCTTTTAGCCTTTACCTGCCACAATCTCACCACCTGTGGCTCTCTTTAAAGAAAGTTCCTAAAAGTACTTACTCTTTGTCAACGGTTTGTATTCAATTTACCACTTAACTCCCATAGCTGTCAATGGTTTTTTCTGATTTGTTCCTCATAATACTGGCATCCACTTAACCTTCTTTAAATAAATTAATAATACAATCGCACTGCATGTCCATGTGATTGGATATGCCCAGTATACGATATGTATGTCGTTTACAAGTCTTAAGGCTACTGTCATATAAATAACTCGTAAGATACACCAAAAACAAATCATCGTAATCATAGGTACAACAGATTTACCCGCACCACGTAAAACTCCAGCAATTCCGTGTGAGAGTGCTACTAGAAAATAAGCGGGTACGACATTTCGTGCCATCTCACTTCCATATGCAATTACCTCTGGATCTCGATTAAAAAGAGCAATTAGATACGGAGCAAATATAAAGATAACTACACCTATTACTTCAGCTGTAATCATTCCTGCAAATAACGAAAAGGTTGTTCCTTTTTTTACACGATCGAGCTTTCTTGCACCAATATTTTGACTAACAAATGTTGTCACTGCTAGAGCAAAACTACTTGCTGGCAATAAAGCAAAACCATCTATTTTCCAATAAGCTCCACAACCTGCAATCGCCAATTCACCAAAAGAATTTATATTCGATTGAACAATAACATTCGATAGAGAAACGATAGAATTTTGTAGACCACCCGGTAAACCAATCCTTATAATCTGTTTTAATTCAAACCTATGAATTCTTAATTTCTGTAACTTTAATTGATATGCAGATGTCTCTGATATTAAGTTGTAATAAGTAAGAATACAGCTCACGGTCTGTGCAATTACTGTTGCAATAGCAGCTCCAGCAATTCCCCAATGAAATATAGCGATAAATATCAAATCTAATATAACATTTATAATTGTAGAAATAATTAGATAATAAAGAGGGCGTTTGGAATCTCCAACCGCTCGAAATATTCCACTCCCGATATTATACATAACTGTAGAAGCAATTCCAGCAAAGAATATTCGAAAATACAAGACAGAATTTTGCATAACACTATCTGGTGTACCCATCCAAACTAAAATATAAGGTGACAATACGATTCCAAGAACTGTTAATACAATACTACCAATGATTCCGAAGGTTACCATAGTATGAACTGCGCGCTCTACACCTTCCTCATCCTTTGCACCATAAAACTTAGATATCACCACGCCTGCACCAACTGATATCCCCATAAAGGCACTTACTAGTAGATTAATAACCGAACTGGAGGAACCAACTGCTGCTAGAGCGCTGCTACCAAGATAATTACCTACAATAATTGAGTCTGCAGCGTTATACATCTGTTGAAATATATTACCT
>DPVV01000186.1 GCA_003526525.1 Lachnoclostridium phytofermentans
TGTTCATAAGTAGGTCTTGGCTTGGATTTGCAATTGCCATTGTTAAGCCTGCCTGTATTGCAAAAGACAAGAACGTTGCATTTACAAATTGACGTTCTGGTAGACCAAACGAAATATTAGAAAGTCCAACAATCGTAGCAAGAGAGAGTTCTTCCTTACAATACCTAATTGTCTCTATTGTTTGAATCGCTGCTTCTTTATTCGCACCAATTGTATTGACTAATCCATCCACCACAATATCCTCATCTGTCAGTCCAATTCCTTTTGCAGCAGTGACGATCGTATGAATGATTTGTTTCTTTTCTGTTAGGTTTTTCGGTAATCCTGCATCGGATAATGGTAATAGAATAAACATCGCACCATATTTTTTTGCGATAGGAAGTAGTTTTTCAAACTTCTCTTTTTCTAAAGAGATAGAATTGATAAGCGCACGCCCCGGATATCTTCTAAGAGCTGCCTCAATGACAGAAACATGGCTGGAATCAATACTTAGTGGTAGGTTTGTTACTTGGAGAACTTCCTCCATTACCTTAAGCATCATCACTTTTTCGTCAATACCATTCATACCCATATTAATATCTAAAATATCTGCACCGAGTTCTTCTTGCTCCATTGCCATTTCACTAACTAAGTCTAAAACTCCTTCTCGAAGTTGTGCTTGAAGTGCTTTCTTCCCTGTAGGATTTATTCGTTCTCCTACAACGAAAAATCGATCCTCCAAAGATAGTTCCATTGACCTTCGCTCTGTCGTTAATACTCGAAGAGGTTTTTTATGAATCACAGGTGCTTGATATGTCTTTGCTAATTCATTTAATAAATTGATATGCTTTGGTGTCGTACCACAACAACCTCCAAGAATAGATACCCCAAGTTCTAAAAAAATCTTACAACTTGTTGCAAATTCCTCGGCATCCATGGTAAATACTGTTTTATCTTGCACAAGTTTTGGAAGTCCGGCGTTTGGCTTTGCGATAAGAGGAACATTGGCAACTGGAAGCATCTGTTTTATCACTTCACTCATTTTCTCTGGTCCACTTGAACAATTAACTCCAACTGCATCTGCTCCTAAGCTTTGAAGAACTATAAAAGCTGTCTTAGGGTCTGTTCCAAAAAGAGTACGATTATCCTCACCAAAGGTCAACGTTACCATGATTGGCAACTCGCAAGTTTCCTTTGCTGCAATCACAGCAGCGCGGCACTCTTGCAAACTTAGCATCGTTTCTACCACGAGTAAATCAACTCCTGCTGCAACAAGATGCCCTATCTGCTCCTTATAGATCGTGATTAGTTCTTCAAAATCCATCTTTCCAAATGGTAATAACTGCTCTCCAGTCATTGTTAAGTCACCTGCTATCATAACAGGACGGGTCTCTCCTGTCTCCTCGCGATAACGATGAATTGCCTCTTTTGATAATTCCACCAAAGAATGATTGATTTCTTTTATTCTATATTTTAAACCATATTCAGCAAGTTTGATTCGGTTACTCGTAAATGTAGGTGCATACAGAATATCCGTACCAGCAATTAGATACTCTTTCTGTAAGGTTATTAAGACCTCTTTATTATCTAAAATCCATGTTTCAGGACATATACCGGAAGGCATTCCAAAGTTTTGCAAATTACTTCCCGTTGCCCCATCAAGGATTACGATTTTCTGTTCCATCATCGCTTTAAATTCATTTTTAGTCATGTGTCTCAACCTTTCTATACACAGTGTAACCGATCAATTCCTTATCCTATTACTCCACCTTTTTATTGTTACATTATTGTATCGGTATGTACTATTCATTACCCTTCTCTAATTATCATGCCATAGGTAGAATAATTTGAAACATCTCCCTCAGATAAAAACTCAAGCATACCATAGTACCAACCAATAATGCCATTTTTCTTAACCAGATAACCACGGCTAGTTTCCTCTGTAACAGAAACTATATCTCCATAGGTAAGAGGAATCTGATAATTCGATATGTCTTCCGTGTGCCATCCATCCCGTTCCTCACATAGATAAGAATTTGGAATCCACATTTTATTACCAGAGGATATGTGTTCACAATACGTAAAGTCCTTCTCAGTACGTAACAGCTCCACAAGGCTATCCGTCCAAGGAATACAAAAGGATTTTTCGCCCGCTTCTTGTGTATTTAATACTTTTGCTTTTCTTAGCTGATCTACGTATGTAAAATTTACCTCTTCCTTCGTTAAATCTGGTATAATCAATGCATTTAATTGTCCATCTCGCTTTAAAACATTTCCACCGTCAATACTAATAATCTTATTTTCTTTATCAATTCTTGGATTACAATTTGGAATCTCTTTGCAATAAAGAGATGTCGGCCAATGACCAACCACATGATATTTTTCAAAACAATAGCCTTGATTCATAAAATCGTCAGCTTTCATTGCTTGAGAAGGTTTCATCTCTTCCATTCTATTTGGATATACCGCTGCATGTGCAAATACATACTGGCCCATTTCTATTATGTGAGGTAATTCAAAGATAAAGTTTATTTCCTCCTGATATACCTCTCGTAGTACTTTTTTTGCCTTTGCCATGTCGGTGCCACGGTTTAACTCGATTCCTGCCTCTCGGCACATTTCACCGATTAAGGTTTGCTTTCGTAATAAAATATATTTTAATAATTCTTCATTTTTGGTATCCTTAAGCACTTCCATGGCAATCGCATCGCAGTTACCACAGACAGCATACACGGTATGTGTTTTCTTAAGTTCCATCACATAATGAAGCAAAGCTAAACTACTTTCACCTTTTTCTACCATATCACCAAGTAAAATAAGGATATCCTGTTCAGAAAAGTTTATCTTTTTTAATAACATTAAAAAAGCTTTTAAATCCGCATGGATATCGCTGATAACAATTACACGTTGGCCCAACTTTTCATTAGGCCGTTCAACTTTTACCGCCATCTTGCAACACCTCGCTATCTGTGTGTTTTTTCTATTTTAATTTTATCCATCAAACTTATTCTGTTAAACAGCAGCATCTGATATTTTCCTTAATCTTAATCATAGCAATATTTGTGCAAAATGAAAAGAAGAATTCAATAAAACTTTAAAAACTTTTTAGAAAAAAGTATAGACTATTTAGACGTTTTATGAGAGAATATGGAGAAAGCAAAAACGGCCCTTGATAGATTGATATCTTTTGTTAAATTAATAACAGGTATTACCATATATCAATGCCACATAATAGGAACTTAATCTTATGGCTTTCCTTGAAAGACACAGTGGATTTTGTTCTATTTTTAATTATTTTCTCTTAGCCTTATGATTGAAAGATAAAATAGAATAAAATCAGCAATATGTTGTCTACAAAAAAGTGAACCAATCACTGTTTTGTCATGAATATAATGATATGATTGAAAGGAGTCTCAACATGATTTATTCACATGAAGTAGAAAAAATGTGTCCTGTAGCACAGGGTGTTCACCATGGTGCTGCACCAATCCCTGAAGAAGCAAAATGGGTACAGAGCAAACAAGTTAGCGATATCTCCGGTTTAACACACGGTGTAGGCTGGTGTGCACCACAGCAAGGTGCTTGTAAATTAACCCTTAACGTAAAAGAAGGTATCATTCAGGAAGCATTGGTAGAGACCATTGGATGTTCCGGTATGACTCATTCCGCTGCTATGGCAACTGAGATTCTTCCAGGACTTACTGTATTAGAAGCTTTAAACACAGACTTAGTTTGTGATGCTATCAATACTGCTATGAGAGAATTATTCCTTCAGATTGCTTACGGTAGAACTCAGAGTGCTTTCTCTGAAGACGGCCTTCCAATCGGTGCTGGTCTTGAAGATTTAGGAAAAGGTTTAAGAAGCCAGGTTGGTACTATGTATGGTACTTTAAAGAAAGGTCCTCGTTACCTTGAGATGGCAGAAGGTTATGTAACTGGTATTGCTTTAGATGAAGAGAACCAGATTATTGGTTACCAGTTCGTAAGTCTTGGCAAGATGACAGACTTCATTAAGAAGGGTGATGATCCTAACACAGCATATGAAAAATCAAAAGGTCAGTACGGCCGTGTTGCAGATGCAGTAAAGATTATCGACCCAAGAGAAGAATAGAAAAGGAGGATACATAGCGATGGCTTTATTTGAATCATATGAAAGAAGAATAGATAAAATTAACGCAGTGCTTAACAGCTATGGAATTGCTTCCATCGAAGAAGCGGAAAAGATTACAAAAGATGCCGGCCTTGATGTTTACAATCAAGTAAAAGGTATCCAAACAATTTGTTTTGAAAATGCTTGCTGGGCTTACATCGTAGGTGCTGCAATCGCAATTAAGAAAGATTGTAGAAAAGCTGCTGACGCTGCTGCTGCAATCGGTGAAGGTCTTCAGGCTTTCTGTATCCCAGGTTCTGTTGCTGATCAGCGTAAGGTTGGTTTTGGACATGGTAACCTTGGTAAGATGTTACTTGAAGAATCTACAGAATGTTTCGCTTTCTTAGCAGGACACGAGTCTTTCGCAGCTGCGGAAGGTGCTATTGGTATTGCTATGAGCGCTAACAAAGTACGTAAGAATCCTCTTCGTGTAATCTTAAATGGTCTTGGAAAAGACGCTGCTCAGATTATTTCCCGTATCAACGGATTTACATTCGTTGATACTCAGATGGATTACTACACTGGAGAAGTAAAGGAAGTATTCCGTAAATCCTACTCCAAGGGACCTCGTGCATCTGTTAACTGCTACGGTGCTAACGACGTTACCGAAGGTGTTGCAATCATGCATAGAGAAGGCGTTGATGTTTCCATCACTGGTAACTCAACAAACCCTACTCGTTTCCAACATCCAGTTGCAGGTACTTACAAGAAAGAATGTCTCGAGCAAGGCAAGAAGTACTTCTCTGTAGCTTCTGGTGGTGGTACTGGTAGAACACTTCACCCAGATAACATGGCTGCTGGTCCAGCTTCTTATGGTATGACAGATACTATGGGTAGAATGCATAGTGATGCACAGTTCGCTGGTTCTTCTTCCGTACCTGCTCACGTAGAGATGATGGGTCTTATCGGTATGGGTAACAACCCAATGGTTGGTGCTACTGTGGCTGTAGCTGTTGCAATCCAGGAAGCTGCTGACGCTGATAAGTTCTAACAAATAGCCTATTTACTATGTTTGCAATTGTATAAACTTATATAAAACCATATGTATAAGGAACAAGTAAGGAACAAGTAAGGAACAAGCGTAAGGAACAGCGAAAAGTGTTTTGTATGTATTCCCACAACGTAAATATAAAAAATGCGCCCTTATAATTTTGAAGGGCGCATTTTTCTATTCATATATAATACTATGTAAATCTTTAACTGCTAATTTGTAGGCTGTTGTGACTGCAATAAATTGCATTCGATAAGAAATTTCGCTAAATGTATCTATATCGTTTGAACTATGTGCATTTGCGAGTTCTTCCTGTAATTCGGTATAGTTCTTATTTTTTTGTAATATAGCATCACATCTTGATTCGATCAATGAGGATAAATCATTTTCTACCATTTCTATATCCGCCTTTCGTACATCATATTTACATTCACTATATTTAATTATAGAACATTTGTTCTGTTTTTTCAACTCCTTTCGATTATTTAAAATAGATTTTTTCGTACTATTGAAATAGTATTAATTATAAAAATTTTACCATATTCGGATAATTTTGTCTTGTGGTATTATTTTCATTGTTTTCTATTATTGTACATATTTTAGTACAATTTATTTAATTGTTTATTTTATTGTATCTTGTTATTTGTTTTACCGATATATATTCTATTAAACAGATAATTTCATTAGCAATATTGTCCATATTTACTTTGAATGTTAATATACATTTGAGGTGTAAAATATGTTTGATTATGTTGAGTTTGGAAACCGAATGTTTATTGCACGGATGCGAAAAAATATGAAGCAACATGAGGTTGCCAAAGCCTTAAGCCTTGCGCAGTCATCGTATTCGGAGATAGAAAGCGGAAAAAGAGAAATTAATCTAACCCAGCTATTTACTTTAGCTGATGCATTAGATGTTTCGGTTAATTATTTGCTTGGATTAAACAATACAAGCTCTCAATTCTCTGAATCTGATTTATTGAAAATAGAAGAATATAAAATGTTTCTGCTAAGTCAGAAACATAAGTAATATTACTCCTGGTTAATATATCCAGGATTTTTTATTTGAAGTATTGCTTAATATTGTCTATAATGGTAACATTATACTATGTTATAGGAATTCGAGGAGGTAATATGAACAAGAAGACTTATAAGGAACTTTATGATGCACAACTTATAGATATTGAAGTTGTAAAAACTGATTCTAAGGATAGTATTGATCCAGAGAGAGTATGTGAAAAGATAGGGGCTGACAGTTGGACCGTCTATGAAGCCATTCCTGACATAAGTGAGTTAAACATATTTATTAAAGCAAGAGAAGTTAAGCACTTGAAAACAATAAAATCATGTGTAGTTTTTTTTACTGTTATAACATTACTGAATATTTTAATGACGATATTTCTTTTTTATAAACTTTAAGTTTATTACAACTACTAGCCCCTCAGAATAACGAGGGGCTATTTTTTTACATTCCTATGGCGGATAGTATTTCTTTTACTTTATTATCTGTTGAAGGTCCATATATTCCATCTGGTGTAACTCCCATTAATTGCTGAAGCTTTTTAACATCATCTCCGCGCATATATGGAGTGGTTAGCTCTAATTTTCTCTTAACGTCTTCGGTATACGTAAGCCATGGAAGCTTACCATGCTTACACCACTTATTCTGATAAGTAAGTTTAGTGATAGCTACTTTGTTTAATGATGGGGCACATTCAACACACTCGCCATTTCCAAGATAAAGACCAACGTGTCCACTGAACCAGATTAACTCCATAGGTTTGATATTTGTCATATCTGTGCTTACATCTTCACATAAATTTATAAACCCGTTTGCGTTAGTGTCTGGTACCGTATTAGATGCATACTTACCCATCTTGCCATCTTCCCAACCCCATAGAATAGCTTTAATTAGGTTAACACAATCAAAGCCATAATAACCATTGCCTACTAACTTTTTAAGTACTGTAATACGTGCTGACGTGTACCAAGAAGGGAGTTGTTTAGACTTTTGGTCGATAATCGCATTTGTTACTAGCTGGCCAGTACCACCATAAAGGTAGCATGTCTTAAAATTGGTAGCAATATCTAGGACTTTTTCCTTTAGCTGCTGATCCGTCATTAACTTCTTGTAATTACTCAATTTTTTTACCTCCCCTAATTTGTGTTATTGCCTGTAATACCTTGTCATATCCCACCATGCTGCATAACCAACTCAATAAAATCAGCGCGATTAAGTATACCGCCATCTGAATGTTGAGAGCTACTTGAACCAAAATGACATAAGCAAAACCCACGAATACCGATAACACTATTGATGTAATTCCGGCTAGCATGTTGGAATAGTACGTCTTTCCTCTTTCATCTAAAAGTTTCTTAATTCCTTCCACGAAAAGACTGGTTAACACGGATACCACGAGTAACAACATTAAAAATATTTCAAATTTCATCTTCCTTTACCTCCGTTTTTGTTTTAGATTTCTTAATACCGGCAAGTATCCATAATTCACCTGTTGTAAATGCGAACCATGCAGCAATTAAAGCCGTAGGCTCATTCCCTGTTACTTCAAACACACTTAGTGTCTTGTATGCAAATAATGCATTTAAAACTATAACGATAAAAACTATAAACTTAGAATACTTAGCCTTTTTCTTTTTCTTCATTAACACACCTTCTCTATATCTGCTATACGATGATTTACAACCTTTAATTGTTCATCATGTACAGCATCCTTCTCCTCTAATCTAAACACCCTTTCAACAACATTGTTATGTTTCTCAACTTTCTTTTCTAGTTGCTCTATTCTGTAATTCGTCAGCTTGTTTGCTGTCATAATACCTGCAACACTCCCAAAAGCAGTACCAACCAAGGAAAGTAACGCCACTATTAAAGCTTCATTCATAAAGTCCTTTCTGCATACAAAAAGAGCGCATTAAGCGCCCATATGTATGCTACCAATATTATTTTGTTACTTCATCGATAATCTGCTGTTTCTGCTCTTCTGTAATCCATCCTTTTTCTTCTGCCTTGATTAATACTTCAATGTTTCCAGTGTTTGAATAAATTCTTTTCAAAGTTTCAAGCATCCTTATACCCCCAAAGTTTCAATAACTAAAGTATCTACAGTTTCTTCTAGTGCCTTAATCCGCTTTGTTGTAATGTCTACATCTTTAAGATCAAAAGTAGCAATATCTCCTTCTAATCTAGCAGATTTAACTTCTTTATCCTTGAAAAATGCAAGTGCTTCTCCTTCCTCGTTAACAATGCTATATTCCTCCAAATTTTTCGCTTTCAAATTATCATAAGTATCTTTGAAATCTTGTGATGTGTTAGCAATAATAGTGAATGAGTTACTTGTGGCACCGATAATAGCAATTATGGTACCGTCTTTTAGCTTGATATATTCCATATTATCCGCTCCTTTATGGTTTATTTTGTTATATTATGGTAGAATCTCCTTACAGGCTTTGTAAAGCCTAGTACTTATGAAAGGAGATAAATATGAACGAGAAACAATTAAGTCATATTCAAGAAGCTGTAGCGCAATATTATGTAGAAAACCAAGATTACATATTATCGAAACTAACAGCAAATGTTTCAGAAGAAGAACCTCATGCTTTACAAACTAATAAAATGATTGTTAATGCAATGAAGGTATCAACAGAGATATCTTGTGTTGTTATCTTTGATGCATTAAGAGACCTTGGTCTACTGAAAGAGTTGTAGCATCATGTAAAGCTCTTTGAATAGTTTCCAATGGACTTACTTTATGCTGACCTTGAACTTCCCCTTCTAGGTCAGCAACTTTCTTTTCTAACTTACTAAATTTCTTTCTTGATATCCACATATAATCTCCCTTCTTAGTTCGTTAAATAATGATTTATTCTAGCACTCTAGGAGTTCCTAGTTGTTTATTAGAAATGTTTA
>DPVV01000187.1:0-644 GCA_003526525.1 Lachnoclostridium phytofermentans
ATAATTATATCTAGCAAATGAATAAACCTCAGATATATATGCTTCATGTGAAAATGCTATATGATTATATCTTCCTCTCGTGAAAAACCGAATTAATTTTCCTGATTTAAAATTTGACGCAATAAACACTATATAAATTTTTTTCATCTTCATCGTACCTTACAATAATTTTTGATAGTTAGTACTCCATAATAATGTAAAAACATAAAATTATCAATACTTTACTCTAATATGTATTTTATTACTAAATGTGAGATAACGTTATCTAAAATCTTTTACACAGCACGAACTGGCAAATTATATCCTGTCCAGACATGCTGTTAATTTGCTGCGTATTGCTTTACCTAACTCAGCAGGTTCTATAGAATGTGCATTCATCAATATATTCCAATAATCACTTTGTGCATTCTCGTAAGTATATAGATTAACACAGATTCTCCATTGGTCTTCTTCGTGCCAGATTAAGGAATACTCCATTCCTTTCAGATAGCGGAATGCTTTTTCACTCACTGTCATAGTGACCAAATATTGCTCTTCTAGGGCACATTTCCCTTTAAATTCTTGCAATGTATCGTTAAAGTAGCTCCTTAATGTAAAATTCTTCGGATACAGAAATGTCTCATCCAATAGAATACAAGATGTAA
>DPVV01000187.1:728-9747 GCA_003526525.1 Lachnoclostridium phytofermentans
ACAAGATGTAATCCGATCGCATCGAAACATACGTATTTCATACGAAACCTCGCAATATCCAACCATATACCATATATTTTCTTTAATGACAACACCATATGGCCGAATGATTCTGTTAGAAGTATCTTGATTTAATTTCTTATATGTCATGTTTACTTTATGTAACTGAAACACAGCCTGCAAGATTACATCGATTTGAGGCATCGTTTCTTATTCTCTTCACCATGGACTGCTATCTACAACGAAGCGTCCTACGATTTCCTGAATTTCTTCTGTCTGTGTTTTCGGTAATGTCTTTATGATTTTTTTCAGGGACATATCTGTGTGTTTATCTAATATACCGCTTTTTTCTGCTTTCACACCAATCCCATTTAGAAACAAATAGATGATATCATCCTTATCAAAATGTTTGATTTGTGTCTGGTACCCCGCCATCAGTGAGATTCCACCTCCCTGACCAGACTCCGCACAAATTGGAATTCCAGCTGAACATAAAGTGTCAATGTCTCGATAAATCGTACGTATAGATGTTTCTAATTCACTTGCCAATTTTTTTGCTGTAACTTTCTTTTCCTTTTCTAATGTTAACAAAATATAGATCAATCTATTCAGTCTCATTTGCTCCCTTGTATATCGAGTCACTCCCAATACGATACCCTCTCACCCTTTACTTTTATGAACATGATTTCATTATAACTCATATACATAAAAACATCCTAGAATTATTAAACCAACCTAATTCTTTTACTGACATTCTGTTGTCAACAATGATATGCTACTATATTCTCAAAAGGCCACTCATGAAAGGAGATCGTAACATGAAAATCGGAGTATTAGGAACAGGCTTTGGAGCTTACCATGTTGAGCTCTATTCACAAATTAAGGATGTAGATACCATCTATGTATTTGGAAGGAATTCTGAAAAATTAGAAAATTTAAAATCAAAATTTGGTATTCAAATTGTCACAGATATTGATGAAATCATGGAAACTAACGACATTGATCTGGTCGATCTCTGTCTTCCAAATGCACTGCATAGGAAATATGCGATTCAGGCTTTAGAACATGGTAAACATGTTTTCTGTGAAACCCCTGTTGCATATTCTATGGCAGAAGCGATCGCTATGCAAAATGCCAAACAAAAGTCTGGTAAACAGCTTATGGTGGATTTATTCCTTCGTTTTGAACATGCATATGAAATATTAGCTGATATTACCCAAAAAGGAGAATACGGAAACATCCATAAAATCCAGATTCAACGATATACACCGCCGTATTGGGGTGATTTAGGGAAAACTAAGATAGTGACTGATTTAATGATGCATGATATTGATTTTATCTCTTACCTGTTAGGTATGCCTAATAAGATTGAAGCAACAAAAACGGTTGGCAAGGAGGGGCAATGTGCTGTTTCAGCTCTCTGCTCATATGATAACGTATTTGCAGAAAACAATAGCTCCTCCATGATGCCTAATACCTATCCATTCGCAGTCTCTTATGAGGTAATCTATGATCATGCTGTGGTTCGGTATTATGAAGATGGCTATCAAGACCATATGGACACGAAACTCACAGTATTTACAGATGGTTGCCGTAAAGACCTTCCTCTGCTTGATAACAATTGCTATGATAAGGCGATTCATTATGCATTGGACATGATACAAACAACAGAAAAGCCGAAAAATGATATCAGTGATGCTTTAGTCTCCCTCGAAATGGCACTTAAAATTAAAGATCTAATTCTATAAAAAAGACAATACTTGAGTTTCCAATACATACAAATGCTGAGTCACCAATAGAATCCCATAGTTTCGATTTGGTAACTCAGCATACTTTATATATGCTCATACTTACGCGATAACTAAGGTCAACTAACTCTGCAATCAATGACATACCTCACTTTGCTTCTCCCCTTCACCCATACTTCCGACTCTTTCCTCAGCCAAAATAAAGGATTGAATCTCTCGATTCAATCCTAACCATTCTTACTGCAGTTGATGGACTTAAACCACGCAATAAGTATTATCTTTTATTCTATACTTTTAATAAAACATGAATTTCTATGTCTGTATAAATTATTTTATGCAAGAACTCGGATGATATTTATATTTTTTCAGCATAAGCCTTATACAGTTCTTTTCTCTATATCTGTACACCATGACTCAATTATCTGCTCTGCACCAGTTTTTCCCGATAAATGTTTTAATAAATGAAGCTTGTTCAACTTGTACATCATACATATAACATCTCGTGCTGTCCTTTTTTTCTCTCCTACTGAAATAAAATCAAAAAAATTAGTGCTATCAAGTGTTTGAACTCGTTCCTTTAAATGGCTCTCACTATTTAGAACAATTCTATACATAAGATTCTCAAAGTAGCGATTGTATGGCTCGCCTAGTTCATTTAGAATCTCTGAATCTGTAGACAACTGCTCTATTCCCTTTTTGTAGCAAAACGTTCCATACGCTTCCAAAACTCGTCTCATCATATTGCCAATAGATAACTCATATTCAACACTTCCATCCAATCCGAAATTATATATATTTCCCAGTAGCGTTGTATATTCCTGCCTTCTTTCAGGATTAATATACTCTAGATTTTGATTACACAATTCTTTTAGCAAAACTTTATGTTTACCTACCCCCGTAAACTTATTTGTACATAAGTCTACAATCTCCTCTGAAAATTTATTACAATCAAAGAGTGTTTGCAAATCATGAGTCATTATAAGTACCTTTGTTTCTAGGTTCCCCGCCGTAAATTTGCATAATTCATATCTCAAATAAGACAAAATACCTACCCTATTTTCCATATCATAACTAGAAATTGGATCATCAATTACTAACAAATGCGGTATACCATATACCTGTTTTTCTTCTTGATTCTTCATAATATCACTAAAAAAGTAACAGAGTGCAATAGCATTTCTTTCTCCCACTGATATCTGCTTTGGTGTAACCGATTGGCCCCTAGACAACAAGATATATTTTCCATCCCTGTACTCTAGTGATAATCGATTCCTGGAAAAAAAAATATAACTCAAATCATCATTAATCGCATCCATTGCAATATGAACATTGCTTTTCTGCGTCTCATAATTCACCAACTTTTTATGTGATTCTTCCAACTCATTCTTAATACCAGCAAGTATAGCATCCTCTTTATTTTTTTCATTTGCTTTATCTACATATGATTCATAAATATCTTTTATATCATAATAGGCGATATCACTATTTATCTCGTTCAATGTACTTTTTATAGTTTTTGTATCTGTTGCACCATTATTATATAAAATACGGTTCTCTTCCAACTTTTTTAGCTGTTCAATAAGTTTCCGGAATTTTTCTTCTATACTGACTGTTAGAAAAATTCTTGGTAAATATACATTATCCTGTTTCGCTATAATTTCTGTATTAATACATTCTATTGATTCATCAAAATTATCTAGAAGTGACTTACATTCATTCACTATATCCCCATCCAGATTTATATACATCGTTAAATCAATCTCTATCTTTTCTCTTATATATTTGCTTAAAATAGCTTGATGTTCCTCACTTGCTTTGGTTAAGATTTTCTGTACGCTAAGTATTAGCTGGTCGCCATAGCTAGGATCTATGCTTTGTAAACAATATGGACATATTTTATTCTCTTTATTTGAAAAATAATCCTTAACATTAGCAAATAGGACTGTCCTTTCTGCTTCACTAATAAAAGAAGGTATCTCTCCCTCTCGCTCAATATAGGTTCTTCTAACTTTTCAGCTAACAGATTTGCAAATTCAGTTTCATTAAACGAAAAACTATAATCTGTCTTTACTGGAATTTCAATTCTCTTTATACCACTTTTAGCTTCTTCTAACTTGTCTCGTTTTTTTTCAAATTCTACCAGCAGCTCGTCTCTGCCGTTATGTGTTTTCTATTAATAAACTTTTTATATGTATCACTACTTACTCTTGTATTTTGCCGCTTATCATAAATATATTTATCACGTCCTGCCCAACCGCCGTCTCCTTGCAATACTGCTACTAGTTTCTCTTCGAAGTATTTAGGTGCTTTTGTGCTTAAACTATTATTATATTGATCACATTTTTCTTTTGACTATTATATCTTTCCTTTATCTCTATGAACTTTTTATTCTCAATAGCTATTTTATCATCAATATCTTTTTGTTTGCCAATAACCACTATAGTATCTAATCCATCTGGACTAAAACGAATATTATCATCAACATATTTCTCATTAAAAATCTCTATACGATCTATTTCTTCACTTGGAATTGAAAGTATATTAGCATCCCTATCATAAAGCTCTGCATAACTAATTTCAGTTTCATCCACTCCCTTAATTTTAGCAAAAGCTTTTGAAATCGTACTTTTACCAGCCCCGTTTTTACCATACAAAAGACTAATACGATCCACGCCTTTTGAACTATCAAATAAAGACAGTTCTGTACTTTGAAGAAAATTTGCCCCCATTAATTTTAATCCACATACGTTTTTTATCATATTACTCCTTCTTCATTGTAACTACATATTAACAAAAATTTTATTACCAAAGTAAATCAGCTAACGATATACCTAAGTCAAAATTACTATTAAGTTTATTCGTCTCATTTAAACCTTCTCCGCCATCAGTCAATTCTTTCATCAATTGAATATTTGCTAAACCTGCACTTTCATTCGTATAAAGATATATTGCGCCAGTAGAAAACATTACTCTTATGTATCCATCTCCATACTCATACGATTTAACACCTAAGTCTCCATTAATATTTTATAATATCATTTTCTCACCTTCTTTCCCCATAATTATACATCTTATATTTGCATATTACAATTAATCCATTATTATTCAAACGTATTTCATAATGATCATCATTGACAAGTGAAAGGCCTCTTGCTCAGCTTTATACGTTTCATATCTAAGCTGATTTGCCGTCCAATGTTCCTAATGTTTAGGTGCAAGAGCAACTTTGACAAGCCCCCTGTTTATACTTAGAGCTACAGTGGTTTGGGGGTGCGTGACTCCCAAATTTTTTGTTTCAGAAAAAATCTATTTGTTTTTATATTGCATATCTATATACATTGCTTACTTTTCAAAAATTCAAGCACACATAGTTATAAATATTGAAAGCAACTCTTTCTAGTGTTAAAATATGGTAGAGTAAAAATGTTATCTGCGTTGGCATTGTGAATTTCTAATGCAGTACCAAATTTATATTATCAAACATGACATACTGTTGTCGTGTCCGATGTAGTAAAATGAAAGAAACCGAAAGCGAGGTAAAACAATGAATGGTATGAATGTTAATGTAGGTGTAATTCTTTTTGTTGAAGACATAGAAAAAATGGTTACATTTTATAAAAACATTATGGAATTTGATACCGATTGGGACGGCGGATTATGGGCGGATTTTAAAACAAAAAGCGGGCCGTTATCATTAGCAATGTATGATCGGAAAAATTTTGCGAAAGCCGTAGGGGAGCCCTATTACCCCCCGAAGGGAATTAACTTAACAATGGAAATAGGTATTTGGCTGCCAAAATTTTCAGATGTTGATATAGAATATGAGCGCCTAATGGCGCTTGGAATAAAGTCATTTACGGGAAAACCTGAAACCTTCCCATTTGGCATACGAAATTTCTATATTGCAGACCCTGAAGGTAATTTGCTTGAGATCGGAAGTAGGGGACAAGAAGAAACCACATAAACAATGGCATTTAATATATATAACATTAATGCGGTACCTCCGCGTGCTCTGTAGTATATCCGCGCCACTGTGGTAAGTACCACCTATATTAGTAGGGGAAAATTCGATGCGCACCTGACTTGTTTCATAACTCGTTGGCGCCGGAAAGGAATGGTCAAAAATGGATAAACTAGATTCTTTCAATGTATTACTGGATGAGGAATATGAAATTGCAAAAACATTGCACCAAACAGGTGAGTCGCTCGGATGCAAAATTGTTTTCAAAACAAGACCAAACGGATATAGAGTTATATTTAACAAACAAAGCAATAGGAAAGTATTGTTCTGGATGGAGGTATCCGATAATTCATTACTCGTAAAGGCCAATTTATTGCACATTGATAATTATATTGAAAAAATGTCGAGTTGTTCCGGTACAATAAAAAAATCAATAGCTGCTACAAAGGAATGTGAAAATTGTCATCCCTGTTGCGGTTCTTTGCATGTTTCATATCATATAGATAGTATAAAACATACGCCGTGTTACTTTAAAGGTCATTATTTTTCTCGAATGAATAAAACAGATTGGGATATGCTGAGCGATTTAATTGTTTTAGAAAATAACGCAGTATAAGCACTCATTGTAGGTTGCTCAAACAAATCTCAACTTCCTAATTAGGTACATTTCCTGTGTTATATAAGCAGTTTATTTTTTCGTTTTTGGTCACTTGATTGTTTATACAATGAGATTTCAAATAAAAAGAGTGGCAAGGTATAAACCTTAACCACTCTTTCTGTTTTGGATTACAAAAACACTGTCACGGCAAACCCACCGTTAAAAAATACAGTGTTCTTATAATTCCCGTTTAGCGGAGATGGTGGGATTCGAACACACCGTCTCTCTACCTAAAATAGTAAAACTCTCCGCTACTTATGGTACGGTTCCCCACTCATAATCCTATACCCTCTATACACCTGCTCCAACAAAATCATCCTCATAACCTGATGTGGAAATGTCATCTTAGAAAAACTAAGCTTAAAATCTGCCCTATCTAAAACTTCACTATCCAACCCAAGTGAGCCACCAATCACAAAAGCAAGATGACTTTCTCCGTTAACGCCAAGTTGTTGCATCTTATCTGCTAATTCTTCGGATGAGAGCATCTTACCTTCAATTGCAAGTGCAATGACATAAGCGCTATCCTTGATATTTTTTAATATCCTCTCGCCCTCTTTTTTCTTAATCTGAAGTTCTTCTGCAGGCGAGGCGTTGTCTGGTGTTTTTTCATCTGGCAACTCGATTATCTCTAATTTGCAATACCTGCTTAAGCGTTTTGAATACTCATCAATTGCCATCGTTAAATATTTTTCTTTTATTTTTCCTACACATACTACTGTAATTTTCATATTAATAATTATGCCTTTCCATAGCCTGTAAACTTTGTTCCGCTCGTATTAAGTTGCATATAAAATACAAAGTTGTTCGATACAAGCACAAAGTGTCATGTTAAAAGTACAAATTTGCATGCTACAATTACAAATTTGCGTGCTACAAGTACAAATTTGCGTATTACAAGCCCAAATCATCCTTTTCTCTTTCCTTCATCTTCTTTCGTAATGCTTCTGCTCTAGCAAGAAGGTCTTGTTCCATTCGTTTCTCTTCCTCCTCAAGAACGTGACCAGTACTATCTTCTACACTAACGCTTCCTTGCAGCTCGATGTCCTCCGCTTCTTTACCTACCACGGATAGAGGCTTTTGAAAGAATTTAAAAAATGTATCCATTATAAAAATACCAATTGCTATCATACCAGCAATTTGGAGAGTTTGATAAAAGTAATAAGAAGCTTTTGCTCCATCTTCTAGAATTAAGTAATAAACAATACGGTATGTCCCAACACCAGGAACCAAAGGTAAAATACCAGGAATCAAAAATACGGTTACTGGAGCTTTAAATCTTCTTGCGAAGGCGTGGGAGATAAAAGCAATAACTAAAGTAGCAACAAAAACACTCATAGCAAGACTTAAACCTCTGCCAAGACTGATGAGATAAACAAGCCAATCGATTGCTCCCACTATTGCTGAGTATACTAAAAATTTTCTTGGTACTCCAAATGCCAAAGCTAGGGTAAGTACTGCGATAAAGGCACCTATAATCTGTACTATCATACAATACCTCCTAACATCACTTTAGCAAGTGCGAGTCCAGCACCTATTCCAACGGCAAGAGAAGCCGCTGTTACAAATGCTTCTACTAATCTTGCAGCACCAGATACATAATCACCCTGAAGCGTATCTCTAATGCCATTCGTTAAAGCTACACCGGGTAATAACGGCATGATAGCGCCTGCAATGATCAATTCCATCTCTGCATTCAAATGAAAAAGATTTACGATACAAGTCGAGCTGATTGCCATTACGGCACATATCATCATATTGGTTACAAAGCGGTTAATTTTTAACCTTTTCGACATAATATTGCTAACCATAATAAAGATACCATTCCACATAGCAAGAAAACACTCTAAGAAATTTGCTCCAAGAAGGATTGCAAATCCTGGAGCTGCAATAATCATACAAAGATAGGCGAGCCAAGTTGGATAACGTACAACTTTCGTAAGTTCGTTTAGCTTTTCATTTGCAGTTTCAAGGTCGATTTCTCCACTGCATAATTTTCGTGAAATATCATTCGCGTAATAGATGTTTCCTAAATCTGTTTGCCTCTCTGCAACTCGCCTTACCTGGCTAATTGCATCAATTGAGGAATCTGCTAATGTAACAATAATCCCTGTAGACACAACAAAAACATCGCAGCGATCAAACCCCGATGTTTTTAATATTCGATAGATGGTATCCTCAACTCGATAAGTTTCCGCACCAGAACGTAACATAATCTCACCTGCCAGCACTGCGGTATCCACCAATAATTTATAGTTCATTCACATCCTCGCCTTCTTTGGATGATAAAGCAGATTTATGTTCCGCTTTTCTTTCTCCTCCTAACTTTCAAGCAGGTTCATTTACTGTAAGATACTATACTCAAAATAGAAATTTATGTCAATACCAGTTTTTATTTTTTATTAAGGATGAAACTTATCTTTGCGGGTGAAACTTATCTTTGTGGTTAAAATCTATCATAATTATAATGTGAGCTGTTAAAAATAGCAAGAGAATAGAGTTTATTGTCGCAAATAAGTGTTTTTCCCATATAATTACAATGGCAAAACAATATATGAACAAACAATAACATAAATTGTTCACAAATTATTTTAAATTACTTCATAGTTTCCTCATATTTATTGAATATAATAAAAGCATGAAAGTGAATCT
>DPVV01000525.1 GCA_003526525.1 Lachnoclostridium phytofermentans
AAGAAGTTTTAATGATAGTAATGGAGATGGAATAGGCGATCTGAAGGGTATTATTGAAAAATTAGATTATCTTAAGAATCTAGGAATAGATGTGATTTGGTTAAGTCCTGTTTTTAAGTCCCCAAATGATGATAACGGCTATGATATCAGCGATTATAAGGATATCATGGATGAGTTTGGTACTTTAGAAGATATGGAGCTTCTTTTAAAGGAAGCAAATAAAAGAGGTATAAAAATTCTTATGGACTTGGTTGCTAATCATACATCCGATGAGCATAAATGGTTTATTGAAGCAAAGAAGTCGAAAGATAACGCTTACAGGGATTATTATATATGGAGAGATCCGATTGATGGTCATGAACCGAATGATTTAGGCTCTACTTTCTCCGGCAGTGCATGGGAATGGGATGAAACAACAGGACAATATTATTTGCATTTATTTAGCAAGAAGCAGCCAGATTTAAACTGGGAAAATCCTAAAGTTAGAGAAGAGATCTGGAAATCTATGAATTTTTGGATAGATAAAGGCATCGGTGGATTTAGAATGGATGTTATTGAGCTTCTCGGTAAGATTCCAGATGAAAAAATTACCGGAAATGGACCTATGCTCCATGAATATATTCGAGAGATGAACAGGAATAGTTTTGGTGATAAGGATTTATTAACGGTAGGTGAATGCTGGGGTGCAACTCCTGAAATAGCAAAAATATATTCCAATCCCGACGGTAGTGAATTAAGTATGGTATTTCAATTTGAGCATATTGGGTTGGATCAGATTCCGGGAAAAGAAAAATGGGATTTACAGCCCTTGAATTTAATTGACCTTAAGAATGTATTTCATAAATGGCAAACCTGTTTTAATGATGATGGATGGAATAGTTTGTTTTGGAATAACCATGACATACCAAGAATTGTATCAAGATGGGGAAATGATAAGGAATACAGGATAGAAAGTGCAAAAATGTTAGCAACACTTCTTCATGGTCTTAAGGGAACTCCGTATATATATCAGGGTGAGGAATTAGGCATGACCAATATTAAGTTTGACGATATCAATCAATATAAAGATATTGAAACTCTTAATATGTATAAAGAACGGTTAAAAAAAGGGTATAAGCACGAAGATATTATGGAATCCATATATGCTAAGGGCAGAGATAATTCCAGAACCCCTATGCAATGGACTGATGAGAAAAATGGCGGATTTACAACCGGTACACCATGGATAGAGGTAAACCAAAACTTTACCGAGATAAATGCAGAAGAGCAGGTAAGTAATCCTGACTCCATATATAATTATTATAAAAAATTGATAGAAATAAGAAAGAACAATGAAGTAATTGTATATGGGGATTTTGAAATGTTACTTCCGGAAGATAAAAATATATTTGCATATGTAAGAACCTCAAAAGATAGCAAAATAGTTGTCGTATGTAACTTTTATGCAGAAGAAGTGGAATATAAGCTGCCAAAGGAATATGAAGATAAGAAAGAAGTACTTATCTCAAATTATAGCTCCATTAAACAAGGCAGATTAAGACCTTATGAAGCGCTTATGTATAGGGTATAGTGTGAAGAATTTCTAAGATGCCAAAAAGGCGCTATCTAAGATATTCTAAAACTTCACACTAGAAGAATAAAATGAAATCCAATGGAATTTCATTTTTATTCTTTCGTTACATGCATGAAAAAACATAAAAAAATTTCATAATATAAAAGGAGGAAGTTACATATGGCAAAAAACAGATTAATTGGTGAGTATCCGATTATCGGAATCAGACCAACCATTGATGGAAGAAGAGGATATCTTAAGGTGAGAGAATCCTTAGAGGAACAGACAATGGGAATGGCAAAAGCAGCAGCGAAATTATTTGAGGAGAATCTTCGCTATTCGAATGGAGAACCGGTAAAAGTAATTATCTCGGATACCACCATCGGACGAGCAGGAGAGACAGCAGCTTGTGCGGAACAATTTAAAAAAGCAGGTGTAGATATTACCTTAACGGTTACACCTTGTTGGTGTTATGGCGCAGAAACTATGGATATGGACCCAATGACAATCAAAGGTGTTTGGGGATTTAACGGAACGGAGCGTCCAGGTGCTGTTTATCTTGCATCGGTATTAGCAACCCATGCTCAAAAAGGTCTTCCTGCCTTTGGTATCTATGGACATGATGTTCAGGATGCGGATAATAAAGAAATCCCAGAGGATGTAAAAGAGAAATTACTTCGTTTTGGACGTGCTTCAGTAGCCGCAGCAACCATGAGAGGTAAATCCTATCTCCAGATTGGTTCTATCTGTATGGGTATTGGTGGTTCTATTATTGATCCAGCATTTATTGAAGAGTATCTTGGAATGCGTGTTGAATCTGTCGATGAGGTAGAGATTATCCGTCGTATGACAGAAGAGATTTACGATAAAGAAGAATATGAGAAGGCACTTGCATGGACGAAGGAGAAATGTAAGGAAGGATTTGATAAGAATCCAAGCGAAGTTCAAAAAACTCCAGAACAGAAAGAAAAAGACTGGGAGTTTGTTGTGAAGATGATGTGTATCATTAAAGATTTAATGAATGGTAATGCTAATCTTCCTAAAGGCTGTGAAGAGGAGATGTCTGGTCATAATGCGATAGCAGCAGGGTTCCAGGGACAGCGTCAATGGACTGATTTCTATCCAAACTGTGATTTTCCAGAAGCATTACTTAACACCTCCTTTGACTGGAATGGTGCAAGAGAGCCTTATATTTTAGCAACCGAAAATGACGTATTAAACGGTCTTGGCATGCTATTTAGTAAACTATTAACAAATACAGCTCAAATTTTTGCTGATGTTCGTACTTACTGGAGCCCAGAGGCGGTAAAGAAAGCAACTGGTTATGACCTTGAGGGAGTAGCGAAAGAATCCGGTGGAATCATTCACTTAATTAACTCTGGTGCTGCTTGTCTTGATGCCTGCGGTGAAGCAAAAGATGCTTCCGGTAATGGCGTGATGAAACCTTGGTATGAAGTTAATGAAGAAGATCAAGAAGCAATCTTAAATGCAACTACATGGAATGCTGCTGATAATGGATATTTCCGTGGTGGCGGATACTCTTCAAGATTTTTAACTACAGCGCAGATGCCTTGTACTATGATAAGATTAAATCTTGTAAAAGGACTTGGTCCAATGTTACAGATTGCAGAAGGTTACACAGTGAAACTTCCAGACGAAGTATCCGATACTCTATGGAAGAGAACAGATTATACATGGCCTTGTACTTGGTTTGCTCCAAGAACAACAGGCGAAGGTGCATTTACGACAGCTTATGATGTTATGAATAATTGGGGTGCTAATCATGGCGCGATTAGTTACGGACACATTGGGGCAGATTTAATTACTCTTTGCTCCATGTTAAGAATTCCAGTAGCAATGCATAATGTCCCAGAGGAGAAGATTTTCCGCCCAGCTGCATGGAATGCTTATGGAATGGATAAGGAAGGACAGGATTACAGAGCTTGCGCAGCTTATGGTCCTATGTATCGCTAATTCATGGAAAATGGGAAAAATGTCTTAGCCATTGACCTTGGAGCTTCTAGCGGAAGAGCGATCCTTGGAAGTTTTGATGGGAAACGAATTAAGTTAGAGGAACTGCACCGGTTTTTAAATGAACCGGTGCAGCTAAATCAGACGTTATATTGGGACGTATTGCGTCTGATGCATGACATAAAAATTGGTCTTCAAAAAGCAGCTCAGGTTGATTTCCACAGCGTAGGAATTGATACTTGGGGTGTTGATTTTGGACTTTTAGATGAAGATGGAAACTTATTAGAAAATCCGGTTCATTATCGCGATAAAAGAACGGAAGGAATGTTTGAACTTGCGTTTTCTCAGTACGATAAGGAAAGGTTTTATGAACTGAGCGGGAATCAGTTTATGGAGATTAATACCGTATTTCAATTACTTTCTCTTAAATATTCAAGACAAAGACTATTGTCGCAAGCGAAAACTCTTCTATTAATGCCTGATTTACTAAATTATTTCTTAACTGGTGTAAAAGCAAGCGAATATACGATTGCATCTACCACTCAGATGCTTGATGCAAGAGAAAAGATTTGGTCGAAGGAAATAATTCAGTCGCTTGGATTTCCAGAAAACATTCTAACAAAGGTCATAGAACCTGGAACAGTTCTTTCTCCGATTCGAACAGAAATTCTAGATGAGTTAATGATAAAGCCTGCCAGTGTGGTAGCTGTTGCTGGTCATGATACACAGTGTGCAATGGTGGCTGTTCCTGCTACCGAGGAAGATTTCTTATTCATCAGCTGTGGTACTTGGTCATTATTCGGAACAGAACTTGCGGAACCCTTGATTTCTGAAAAATCAAAAAAATATAACATGACCAATGAAGGCGGTTATGGTGGGAAGATTTCTTTCTTGAAAAATATTATTGGACTTTGGTTGATTCAAGAAAGTAGAAGACAGTGGGAAAGGGAAGGTCTAACTTATAGTTTTTCGGAACTTGAAAAAGAAGCACAGAAGGCAACTCCATTTCTAGCTTTCATTGATCCAGATGCGCCGGAGTTTGTTGCTCCTGGTAATATACCTGAGAGAATCCGTGAGTACTGTAAGAGAACAAATCAAAGTATCCCAAAAGAAATCGGTGAATTTGTCCGTTGTATCAACGAAAGTTTGGCTATGAAATACCGTTATGTGATGGAGCAAATTGAGGATTGTACACAGAAAAACTATGATACGATCTATATGGTTGGGGGCGGTACGAATAGCCGTATGCTTTGTCAGTTGACTGCAAATGCGTGTAACAAGAAGGTAGTTGCAGGACCAACAGAAGCAACCGTTTATGGAAACGTTGCACTTCAATTGATTGCTTTAGGTGAAATCAGTGACTTAACAAAGGCCAGAGAATGTATTCGAAACTCAGAAGATATGATATGTTATGAGCCACAAGAGGAACAAAAGTGGTCGGAGGCATATCAGAGATTTTTATCTCATTGTAAGTTTGAGTAGAAAACGAGTGGTGGTACATTCTCATGGAAGGAAGATGTGTATCTACCATTAAAGGAAGATGTACATTCTCATTGAGGAAGATGTACGTTCTCACTGAAGGAAGAGGTACATATCTTCATTGAAGGAAATGTTTATCTCCCATTACAGAGAAATGTTGTTAGAAGAACACTAAATAAGTAAGTAATAAACTTTTCATAATAGTGTTTACTACGAAAATAACTGGAGGGCTGTTATGTTAAAAGGAATACCTAAAATTTTGTCACCAGAATTATTAAAGGTTTTATGTGAAATGGGACACAGTGACCGAATTGTTATAGCAGATGGTAATTTTCCAGCACAATCCGTTGGAAAAGATGCGATTGTAATACGATGCGATGGGCACGATGTACCAAGTCTCTTAAGCGCGATTTTAACTGTATTTCCTCTAGATACCTACGTTGATAGACCGGTTTTACTAATGGAGAAAGTTCCGGGGGATACGGTAGAGACCCCAATTTGGGAGGAATACAAGCAAATTGTTCGTCAGTATGACAACCGTGGGGAAAATGTGATTGGTTCGATCGAAAGATTTGCATTCTATGAAGAAGCGAAAAAAGCATATGCCATTATAGCAACTGGGGAAAAAGCCCTATACGCTAACATAATTCTACAAAAAGGTGTTGTAGTCGACGGAGAGTAAAATCTTTTCTTTCAGAATAACACCAAAAAAAGGTAAAAATAAGTGGACATATTAAGAGAATGTATTATAATATTCTTAAACAAATGTCCGGAACATTTAAAAATAAGTGATACGAGTTGTACTAGTATTTAACCCCATCAAGGAAGGAACTTGCCTGTTTCAGCAGGAGTTCAAGCTCTATTTAAATGCCACGTAGTGACAATGAGGTTATGAGCAAGTAGCTGTAAGCAGATTGCGAATATCCGCTTTGACTATAAATAGAGAATACTGGTAACGAATTTGTAACACAGCATGTAGTAGGAAAAAGCACACCGGCACAAAGCCTTGGTGTGCTTTTTTTAGTCCATGTAAGAAGCATAACGTCTCCTTTGAATAAACCGAAAGATGATTATTTCATCCTAGAATGGAGGTATCTATGAATGAAACGATAGCGAGAGTGCAGCAAATGCTAAGTTTAGAACAGTTTCCACGATCGTCTGCCTACGATATTGAATGGGTCAGCGAAAATGAAATGGGTCCTAACGCTATGTGGCTAGCTGAGTTTTTATCTGAGAAGATGCAGTTTAGTAAAGGAATGAAAGTACTTGATTTAGGCTGTGGAAAAGGGTTAAGTTCGGTATTCTTAGCAAAAGAATTCGGAGTGAATGTGTATTCTATAGATTTATGGATTCATGCCACCGATAACTTCCTACGTATAAAAGAAATGGAGGTAGAAGATCTTGTAACTCCAATCCAGGCAGATGCAATGAAACTTCCCTTTGCTAGAGGATTCTTTGACGCTATTGTGAGTTTAGATGCTTACCATTATTTTGGAACGAATGAAATGTATTTGGAAGAAATCTTATCTTATCTAAAACCAAATGGACAAATAGGTATCGTTGTTCCGTCCGTACTGAAGGAATTCCAAGATGAGATCCCAGATTCAATAAAACCCTATTGGGAACCTTATTTGTATACGCATCATACACCAGAATGGTGGCGTAAATTATGGGAACATTCTGACCAAGTAAAGGTTGAGGTAGCAGATACAATGCCGAATGGATATGAAAATTGGCTATTATGGGATAAGACATTAAAAGATGCTGGATTGTTAAGGAGAAGTGGGGATGTAGAGATGCTCCTTGCTGATGAAGGGAATTTTACTTTTTGTAGAGTGATTGGAACTAAGATTTAATAATTATAAGGAACTAAGATTGAATTTGGTATGAGGGCAAGAATAACAAACAAACGTTGTTTTTCGTTCCCAAGATACATTCAATCGTTGTGCTTTTTCCTGCTCCATTGGCTCCAAGTTGCATACCATAAAAAAGAAAATTTATCATTTATGGTAATTGCACATGGATCATAAAAAGAATAACACCAACCAAAAGGTTGGTGTTAAAGTGTAGAGTTTATGAAAATTTATATTTCATTGATTCAATCTGACGTTTCATTTGTTTCGCATTCGACTCAGCAGACTTTAATGAAGTTATCAACTTATCGCATACGGATACGATATCTTCCTCTAGTGAGGGAGTATCAAGGACTTCCCTGATATTAGTTGCTGGATTTTTGGATAATGCATTCAGCATCCTTAGTATAGATTCCAAGGAATAGTTCGTGCACCGAAGTGAACGGATAATTTTTAATCGATTGATATCCTCTTGTGTATAGATGCGGTATCCGTTTTCTTTCCGTTTCACAGTAAGTAGACCGTTTATTTCCCAATTTCTTAACGTATCCATCGTTAGCTGCAAATACTGTGAAACTTCTTTTCTCTTCATTGCAACTGGAAAAACACACCTCCGTTGCTACTAGGATGACATAAGATAAAAGTCTGGTGGTATAATGGAGGGTTTTGAAATCATATCTTGTACGATACTAGGATAATTTCCTAGACTTCTCAGCGCAGACTTTCATAGCCTCCATGATACTGCTACGAAATCCAGTCTTTTCTAAGCTTTGGACAGCATCAATTGTGGTTCCTCCAGGAGAACATACCATATCTTTTAGAGCACCAGGATGTTTGCCTGTCTCAAGTACCATTTTTGCGCTTCCAAGTACAGCTTGAGCAGCAAAACGATAGGCTTTATCTCTTGGCATTCCTTCAGCTACAGCAGCATCTGCCATTGCTTCTATTAAGATAAAGACATAAGCTGGTGAACTACCACTTACTGCAACTACAGCGTCCATTAGGTGTTCTGACACCTCTTCAGCGATACCAAAACCACGTAGAAGGTTCATAACAAGTGCAAATTCTTCTTCTGTCACTTGATCATTTCTACATACTGCTGTAATACCTTCGGATACTAATGCAGGGGTGTTTGGCATAGTACGGATTAGTTTTAAGGTACGTTCAAATAAAGACTCTACCCGTTTTAAACTTTGTCCAGCTGCGATGGTAACTATAATGGTACTTTTCCTTATGTCTTGTGAAATTTCTTTGATAACAGTTTCGTAATATTGAGGTTTTACAGAAAGGAAAAGTACATCCACACCTGTTGCCACAGCAAGGTTATCTGAGGTAGTCAGAATACCTAATTTTTCTTCCGCATTCTTTAGTGCTTGTGAAGAGGCATCTGATGCGATAATATCTGTAGCCTCTACGATATGATTATTTATCATGCCACTAATCATAGCTGTCGCCATATTGCCACAGCCAATAAATCCGAGTTTCATGTTTGTTCCTCCTAAGATTTCATAATATCTTGTAGATCGGTAAATAGCGCAAAATACTTCGTTATTTCATCGGAATGAAATCTACTATTTTATTATTTTTATTTACTATTATACCATTTTTGCAAGCTCATATGGTAAGCAGCACTTTGATGTTTATGTGTACTCACTTTGCTTGACTAGTATAAATGTCTATCGACATTATACCATAGTTTCTTGTATTTCAAAGGGAATTCTTTTGACAAGGAAGAAACACTTGACATCAAAAAATGAAGGTAGTATAGTAGTAAAAAATGACATTATTAAGGACAAGTTCGTGAAGCATACTTTTTCTCGATTGTCGAAAGGGGTGAACAACATGGTAAAAAATCGTACATATATTAACTCAGAATGTTTGTTGTTCACATGTGGATATCATTTTGCTAAAACCATTCTTAACAAAGAATGTTAGATTAGTAAATGTAAGAGGAACGACAGCATTTCTGTAATTTCAGAAGTGCTTTTTTAATATATACGAAATTGCTCTGCAATTTGCTATAAATTAAAACTATCAGGGATATGCACTCACCCTGTAGGTTCGGCAAGGCGAAGTATATCGCCTAGACAAAGTGTCTTTGCCTTCAAGATAGAGATCTAGGAACCTAGATTGGCAAAACTATTTGTTCTATAATTATATGAATATGAGCTTTATGAGGAGGTATGGGTATGGGAAGTAAGAATAAAAATCAAGTGGATTTAAGTCAGATATTTAAGTCGAAAAATGCGAATTCCTTTACAGGAGCCAATAATGCAAAGAATAGTAATGGTAAAGGACGAAATAATCAAGTAATTAATAAAAGCTCCGTTGGAGTAAGAGGACAATCAAAATAGTACCAAAGTGTATAAAAGTATAAACAACAAGCTGTTATCAAAGGAAATGAGATTGATAACAGCTTGTTGTTTTCTCGGAGCAAGAAAGTTTTATAGAGTGATATGAATTGCTCAAAAAATGGTCAGATTTTATTTTTATATTACTTGTAAACTTAATCTTCTAAGATAGATCCGTCTGTTCCAATTACAGTTATTTGCCAAGGAATAAACTTTCCGCTTGCTTGTAGAGCTTGCTTTACAGCTATTTCAATACCTCTGCAGCATGGAACTTCCATACGAACTACATGAACACTTTTAATATTATTATTTGCAAGAATTGCAGTAAGTTTTTCCGTATAATCAACATCATCAAGCTTTGGACATCCAATCAAAGTAATGCGATTATTCATAAACTTGTTATGGAAATTTCCATATGCATAAGCGGTACAATCTGCTGCGATTAATAGATTCGCTTGTTCAAAATAAGGTGCATTTACGGGAACTAATTTAATTTGAACTGGCCATTGACGTAAATTACTTTCTATTTCGATGTCACGATTCATTACAGTATGATGAGATAGAACTTTTGCTGCACTAGAAGGGCATCCACATGGCTTTACTTCTTTTGAAGTCTCATTTTCTATTTGCTTCCCAATCGATAAGGATTCCATATGTTTCACCACTGCTTCTTCATCAAAGGCTAAAGTATCTCTTTCCTCAAATGCTATAGCTCCGGTAGGGCAAACTGGCAGACAGTTTCCAAGACCATCACAATAATCATCACGTATTAACTTTGCCTTTCCATTTATTATAGCGATAGCACCCTCTTTACAGGCACTAGCACATAAACCACAGCCATTGCAAGCTTCTTCATCAATTTTAATGATTGTTCTAATCATAATATCCTCCCAAAATATATGCTATAATCGTTACACTTTAACTTGAAATATGTTATGTATATAATATAAGTTAAGAATATAAAAATGTCTGTTGTAAAAACAACAATAATAAGCTATTCTTAATGTATTATTGTAGTAAGGAAATCTTGATGTGTCAACTTGACATGAAAGTGAAAATATAAAGCTATATACGAAAGCTAGAAAGGGGCTGTTTTTTTGATGGATCATAAGGACAGAATGAAAGAGGTTATTCCAATGGATATAAGTTCCTATATCGAATTATTAACTAATATTTCTTTATTTGAAGGTATTGAACAGAAAGATATTGGAGGTATGCTAGGATGCCTTCAAGCGAATAAAAAGAATTTTTTAAAAAATGAGACTATTTTAAGAGCGGGAGAGGTAATTTCTCATCTAGGAATTATATTGTCTGGTAGAGGGCAGATCATTCGTGAAGATATTATGGGAAATCGTAATATTTTATCAAATCTTGAGGTTGGTGATATGTTTGCCGAGGCATTTGCCTGTGCAGGGTCACAGAGGTTACCATTTCAGGTAGTAGCCATGACAGACTGTACAGTAATGTTTCTTGATTATCGTCGTATCGTAACTACATGCTCCAGTTCCTGTTATTTTCATACCAGCCTCATTCATAATATGATGAAAATTCTTGCCGTTAAAAATGTGTTATTAACACAGAAGATGGAACATATGACAAAACGTTCTACAAGAGAGAAGCTATTATCTTACTTATCCGAACAGGCAGCTAAGAGTAATAGTAAGATATTTTCAATACCATTTAACCGCCAGGAATTAGCAGACTACTTATGTGTTGACCGTAGTGCCATGTCAAATGAATTAAGTAAGCTAAAAGACGAAGGCTTAATTGATTATGATAGAAGTGATTTTAGATTGTTAAAAGAGCAATTGAGCTAGTCATAAAGTGCCACAAAGTGGAAAATAAAAAGTTTGAAAAGAGCATTGACAAAACCGCAATCCTATAGTATCATATATCTTGCATTCGGCAAACGACGAATACATAGAATATGAATGCACGAGTGGCTCAGTGGTGGAGTATCGCCTTGCCAAGGCGAGGGTCGCGGGTTCGAATCCCGTCTCGTGCTTACAAAATCCCTTGAATTTCAAGGGATTTTTTGTTGCGCTGATTTGTGCATCGTATGTGCACTACTTTTTCATGTTCTTTCTGACGCAGACATTCATCTCTTTGATTTTATGTAGCCTTGATGTCTTACAATGCAAACATTTGCCATAAAAATTTCCTCCTTTATAAATTTGTTAATCTGTTTCATTAATTAAAATGACAGCCGAATTTAAAAGGGAGTATTTTTTTCACTTTTTCAGAAAATGATTTTCATTTATCTAAATTCAGATTATCTGTATTAACTCACTAGGGCAGTCTAACGACTGACCTGCTCGCTCTCCGAGGGGTCTGCGACGCTTTTGCAACATCCACACATTAAAACAACGAAGGATCCATGCGCAGCATGGAGCTTCATTGTTTCGATTCCGCATTCTTCGAGGTAGTACTTGTTCTGGATTATCAGTTGTTGCTATGATTTTATATTGTAATCAGCATCTCATTCAGCCCACTTGATTGTTTTTAAATACAAGAATGAAATTATATTTATTCAAAGTGGTATACACCATTTAAGAAAGTGTAGATGATACGCATTAATAATTGGTGTACACAGACTACTGAAAAATTTAGTTTAATTATTTTACCCAATATGATATTATTAAGTTGGAAAAAAATTGGAAACCATTAAGGTATTTCCTTCAATAAATTATAAATAGGGGAGTGGTAGTATGGTAGATGGTCATATTCATATTGAACGAGGAGAATATACGCATGAATGGGTAAATCAATTCGTTATCAAAGCAGTTGAAAAGCAATTAGATGAGATTTGGCTTCTTGAGCATTGTTATCGGTTTGAAGAATTTGTTCCCATGTATGATTCTGTTTGTGCATATAGCGATTATATAGATACATGGTTCCATAGAAATGCAGGTGTTTTGAAACTAGAGAATTATTTGTCACTTATCAAACAAATCAGAAATAATCAGTTTCCTGTTAAGATTAAGTTTGGTCTTGAGATATGCTATTTTAAAGAGTTTGAAGATTTAGTTGTAGAATTAACTAAAGGTAAAGATTTTGATTTCTTGTTGGGTAGCGTTCATTTTGTTGATGATTTTGCCTTTGACCATAAGGCAGAGCATTGGAATGGAATTAATGTCGATGAAATATATCATAGATATTTTGAAACATCTATTTCACTTGCTCAAAGTTGCATATATGACGGTATAGCTCATCCCGATTCGATTAAACTTTTTGGACAAAAACCATCATATTCTCTAACGGATTATTATGATAGTTTAGCAAAGGAGCTTTCAAAAAATAATATGTACGCAGAACAAAATAGTGGAGTATTTCGACGTTGTCCTAATACAGCTACGCTAGGTATGGATGAAGAAATGCTAAAAATAATGAAAAATAATAATGTGAAAATCATTACAGCATCGGATGCTCATTGCCCTGAAGATGTTGGTGATAGAATATTGGAACTTAACAATTGTTTAATAAATAGTTAGGTGCAACCAGTATCAGAGATTGAAAACCCTCCTTTCTATGCGGGTTCTGGTAATGTTCAAACAGTTCATCAAGGTCTCTGAGGTTTTTCCGTTTTAAAGGTTTTAATTACCAATCCAATTTGTCAATCAATAATTAATAAATTCATCGATGAGTAATTACTTAGCTTAGAATCATATGATATTACATATCCAATTGACAATTTATATATACAGCATTATATTATAGAATAAAAGTATAGTTTAACAATATTTACAAAAACCACTTAATCGATGGAGACAAAAAATGGACAAAAGAGACATATTACTAACATTACAGAACATGTTTGAAGACAAAGAGAAAGATGAGCCTGATTTCACAATTGAAAGCAAACAAATTGATAAGAACAATTACTTAACACTAATTACGCGAGATAATGAAGACTTTATCGGTATAGATCCTGATTATGAAGCTTTTATAGCTTTATTAAAGTATCATAATACAAAAGAGTTAAACTATATAGTCAAAAAGTTTAATGATAATAAAGTAAAGATTTTTACGGAGTACTCTGATGAACAAAGAAAAAAGTTATTAGAAGAAATGAAAGATCTTCAATCTAGATTATCAAACTCTAATCAAAGGAATATAGTATTTGTTGAAATGATGATAGTTGATTGGGCGAATAAAATACTATAATTAAGAATTTAATATCTTCTACCATTAATCAATCAGAATTCGTGGAGGTATATTATGCCGTTTGCAGTCGTGGCGTATTTTGACAAAAAATCAGATGAGAAAATTAGATTATTATGGAGAGGTATGGCAGATATTGGCGTAGATGATTATTTAATTCAGATAATTGAGCGAATTGGAATAATTGAATTTCATCCTGCAAAACAGTTGTTTTCATATGAGTTAATATAAATTTCAATTTATCTACGTGGTAACAACTAATCAGACGTGTCTAATATCTTCAGATTTCAATACATAAATCAGAAGTGGATGGAACCCCTTTCTTTTCAGTATTCTTAGGATGGAATTTTGGTTCGAATCCCGTCTCGTATCTTAATTAAAAAAAGTATCGCAAATTCATTAAATTAGGGGTTTGCGATTTTTTGTTGTTTGAAAATCATGTGTGCAGGATGAATGCAACATCCTTTTACGTACTCATCCGGTCATAAAGCCCGTTCATATAAGGACGGTTCTACTCGATTTTGTGGTAATTTAGAAGAATACGATATCTTTTAGTCGCCTTATGAAAATAAGAGTATCGATGGAAGATATTTGTAATAAATATAGGATTGTGATATAGTATTATATCATAATAGTCTAGATGGTAGATACCTAAGTGAATTAGCATAGCTTTTTGTTATGACTTTATTATACCTGGAGGAGTGTTTTTATGGATTTAATTCAACCTTTGTTTTTGTTTGTACTGTATTCAATTCTTTTTACCTTTCTCATGCTGGCAACAATCAGTTTAAAATACAAAAAATATTATGTTATAGTAAAAACTATCAATAGTATTGGATTTCTTGCGGTGTCCATATTTTGTGCCTATTATGGGGCAAACATAAGAACTTTAATATATTTACTACCAGCGTTGTTGTTGTGTTTTATTGGTGATGTTGTTCTTGGTTTCTATAATGCCACCATTGAAAGAGATGTAAAAGAAACCAATACGAAAGTTACGGGAAAACCGTCCCTTTTTATTATGGGGTTACTAACGTTTGCATTTGGGCATGTATGCTTTATTTATGTGTTCTCCATAATGCAGAAAGTAACTTGGGTAGATATGATATTTCCGATATTAGCAATATTTATTACAATAGGATTAACGAGATTAGATAAAATGAATACAGGTAAGCTTACAAAATTAATAGTAGCATATTCATTTATGGTAGCAATGTTATTCT
>DPVV01000189.1 GCA_003526525.1 Lachnoclostridium phytofermentans
ATCTAAACAAAGAGAAATGTAATGTTCTTGTTTTAATGTCAAACAAAGAGGATTGGGGACAAAACATACTATATGCTAGTATTTATGAAACAATGAAGACTGTAACAAATGCGGAGAATTCTATTCATATGAGTTCGATTAAGATAGAAGAAGATAACGCTTTTGCAGCGGAAGAATCCATCCGAGATATCTTTGTAAAAGAAGGGAGCATTCCAGACATATTGATTTGCCTTAATGAATTAAATACCACATGCGCTTATCAGGCAGTTGTAGATTACAATAAGGTGGGTGATGTTAATATCTTAGGGTATTATAATTCTGATGTCATTATAAAAGCAGTGGAAAGAAATGTTATCTACTCGACGATAAAAGTTAATACGGATCAAATCGGACGCTACCTAATTGAAGCTATGAAAGAATATCAGATAACTGGACATACCAATGAATATTATACGGTAGATACCACACTAATTACTGCAGATAATTTGAAAGAATTTATGGTAGGAGGAGGAGATGGGAAGGAAGAATGAGTTTGTTGGGATATCGTTACAAGTAAAGCTAATGTTAGCCTTTGCTGCGACGATTGTTCTGGTCTTTGGTATGAATGCATATATGTATGTGAATATCAACTATTTTATCAATCGATTGGATTCTATCTATGTTAGCAATATTAATTTGAATGAGTTAGAAGAGGAGCTTACGAATGTTCAAACTAGTATGACGAAGTTTCTCAATACAAAGACAACGGATGCGATGGAAGAGTATTATAAACATGAGCAAAGCTACAGAAATGCGATTAAGACATTAAAGGCTGAAAAATCTTCTGATAAGTTAAAACTCATGGAACGTAATATTAAAAAGATGTCAGAGCATTATTTGTTGTTAACAAATCAAACAATAGAGGCTAAGCGTGGGCGAAATGTTGAGAAATATAAAGTTAGGTATGAGAATGCAACGGCATCCTATTCCTATATTAGTACATATATTTATAGTTTAAATAATGGACTGTTTAAAAATAATTCTGTGAATTATTTAGCCCTATCAAATTCGATACGATCATTAGAACGTTTGAGTACATTTTTAATCATGTCCAGTGCATCTGCTAACATCATCGTCATTCTAATTCTAACGCAAACGATTACCAGACCACTGAAAATACTGGCTAAAACAGCAAACCAAGTTGCAGAGGGAAATTTTGATGTGGAGGTAGTTGAAGTTAGTAGTCATGATGAGGTAGGAGTTGTGACCAAAGCGTTTGATCAGATGGTGATAAGCATTCGTGATTATATTACGAGGCTGAAGGAAAGCGTAGAAAATGAACGAAATTTAAAAGAGCGAGAGTTACGAATGGAATCACATCTAAAAGATGCTCAATTAAAATATCTTCAAGCTCAGATTAACCCACACTTTTTATTTAATACATTAAATGCTGGTGCCCAACTTGCAATGTTTGAAGGTGCGGAATCCACCTGTGAATATGTTCAAAACGTAGCAGAATTCTTTCGTTATAGTATTAAGAAGAATCATGAGGTGGTAGCCCTTCATGAGGAAATCGAACTGGTTGACCATTATATTTATATTTTAAATGTGAGATATTCTGGAGCAATACATTATGAGAAACACATCGATAATAGATTAACTGAGATAGAAGTTCCAAGTATGATTTTACAGCCTATTGTCGAGAATAGCTTCCAATATGGATTACGCGATATTGAGTGGGAAGGCAAAATAGTGTTGTCGGTCTATTTAAATGGAGAAGAGATTTGCGTCAGTGTATTTGATAATGGTGTTGGAATGGAAGAAGAACTGGTGAAACAACTTAATAAAAGAAAAACAAGAGAGAAAAAGGGAAATAAGGACTCGAATGGCATTGGGCTTAATAATGTCATGGAGAGATTATCCCTTTATTTTAATCATGAGGAAGTAGTAACGATTTCAAGCGAGGGGATGAACTGTGGAACGGAGGTAACATTTCACTTACCATGGAAGTGTGAAGAGAATTTCTAAGGCGCCAAAAGACGCCGCCTAAGAAATTCTAAAAATTCACACTAGACTTTGTTTGTGTTGCTTTTAGCGGCATGTTTTCAAGTGCAAGTTTGTGTATGCGCTGCGCACACAAGCTTGGGCAGAAATGGAGAAAATCATGTATAAAATTATGCTAGCAGATGATGAAGGAATTGTAATTGAATCGTTGAAATACATTATCAAACATAATTTTGGGGAAGAATGTACGGTAGAGTTTGCAAAGACTGGACGTAATGCGATTGAGCTTTCAGAAACCTTTCGACCAGAGATTGTGATCATGGATATTAAGATGCCTGGGATTAATGGTATTGAAGCGATGAGAGAGATTAAGAAATATTTTCCTGGCATGATATTTATTGTAATGAGTGCATATGATAAATTTGATTATGCGCAAGAGGCAATAAATCTTGGTGTTTTAGATTATTTACATAAACCTGTGAGTAAAGAACGAATTGTCGAAGTTTTGCGAAGGGCTATGCAACTCATTGATGGGGAACGAAAGAAACGTAGTAAGGAATTAATGATACGAGAAAAGATGGAAGCAGTCATACCAATCCTTGAAAATGGATTTATATATACCATTTTGTTACAAGAATTTGAAAGAGAAGATTTTGCTAATTTTAAGAACTTACTTGAAATCCCCTATGATTATGGCTATATGATGGTTCTTGACTGTGGAGAAGAGCAGATAGGTTCTCAAATGACCAATGCCATTGGAACCAGTGTTAGTATACAAACTCATTACAAAGAAATAAGAGAATATATCCGCGGTGTTATTGAATTAGGAGTTGTGGGGCCAGTTATGGCGAATAAAGTAGTGATATTCATACCATATGAAGATATGACTATGGGTTATGAGGAGCGAATTCGAGTAATTGAACAGGCAAGAGCTATAATTCGTCAGTTAAAAAGCCATATGGATATCCGTTTACGAATTGGTATAGGTTCTGTCTATTTTGTGTCCGATGCAGTGAAGTCTTATAGTGAGGCTCTTAAATCATTGCTTGAAACGACAGGTTCGGTAGCCCATGTGGATGATTTACCATTAACTTGTGGATATGAAGAGGATTATCCGATTGTAATAGAAGAAGCAATCTTTGAAGCAATACAAAAAGGAGATGTAAATCTTGCAGTCACCTCTACCCATCAATTTTTTGAATGGATGGTAAAGACTTATCCGGATTGTATGACAGATATTAAATTAAAGGTGCTTGAATTTGTGTTATGGGCAGAACATATTGCCTATGAGAATGGTGGAATGACTTATGAATTTCGTTCCAGAAGAGACTACTTACCAACCATCGTAGAAATTGAGCAATACGATGTACTTCGTCTTTGGTTTACAGAACGAATTGAAAATGCATGTCGGAATGTGGAGACTAAGAAAAAAGTAACTTCGGTCAGTACCGTAGAGAAGGCAAAACTGTACATAAGGGAAAATTATCAGAAAGATTTGTCATTAGAAGAAGTATCAAGGCAAGTGGATATTAGCCCCTATTACTTTAGTAAGGTATTTAAAGAAGAAACAGGAACTAATTTTATTGACTATCTTACGGAACTTCGGATGTCAGTCGCGAAGCAATTACTTCTTGAGAAGGAACGAAGTATGAAAGAAATCGGTATTATGGTAGGCTATAGTGATCCAAATTATTTTAGCAGATCGTTTAAGAAGAATATTGGTATCACACCAACCGAATATAAGGAGGGAGGGGGAGCTTGAAGAAAAGGATATCATTACTATTCTTAAGTTTTATTCTTTTACTCCCTGGATGCAGTAAAGGTCTTCGGGAAATAGAAGAAACCAAGGAGGAGGAACCAAAAAAAATACAAATTGGAATGAGCTTTGATTCCTTTGTGATTGAGAGATGGCAAAGAGATCGTGATGTATTTGTTGCAACTGCTAATGACTTAGGAGCAGAAGTCAATGTTCAAAATGCTAGTGGGGATGTGAATGAACAAGTTCGGCAAATAGAATACTTTATTGAAAAACAAATGGATGCGATTGTAATCGTTGGAATTGATTCCGAGAAACTTTCTGAAGTTGTAAAAAAGGCGAAGGAAAAAGGAATTAAGGTAATTGCATATGATAGGCTGATTAAAAATGCAGATGTTGATCTCTATATTTCCTTTGATAATGAAGCGGTTGGGAAAATGATGGCGTCTGCATTTGTCGAGAACGGGTTAACCAAAGGTAAAGTACTTATGTTTTGTGGTCCGATGACAGACAATAATGTTTCTATGATTGAAAAAGGATTTCAAAGTGTCATCAAAGAACATGATATTGAGATTCTAGACATACTGCATGCGGATAATTGGAGAGCAGAGGAAACTAAAAAGTATGTGAATGAACATATCGATGTAGTAAAAGAGGCAGATGCCATTATGTGCGGTAACGATGGTCTTGCAGGACAAACGATTTATGATTTGGCAGAACTTAGATTGGCAGGGAAAGTCATGGTAGTTGGACAAGATGCAGATCTTGAGGCATGTCAAAGAATCGTGGAGGGAACGCAGTTAATGACCGTTTTTAAGCCAGTTGCAAAACTTGCACAAGCGGCAGCAGAGGATACAATAAAGCTAGTGTTAGGCGAAGAGCTAGGCGCTACCTCTATGATGAATGATGGAAGCTACAATGTTCCCTATATTGCGCTTGAAACTGTTGCTGTAACTGCGAAAAATTTAGAAGAAGTAATCATTAATAGCGGATTTCATCTAAAAGAGGATGTATATCTGAATGTTCCAGAAGAAATGCCAAAATAAGTACCGAATAACCTAGAAAAATTTAAGCAGGAACAAAATCATCACAAAAAAGTACTATATGTTCTTTCTAGAGTGTAGCAATTCGTAAAAATATGCTGATGGTCGCAATCTAGTCCTAGTTGCCCTATGATATAGTAAAAGTATGAAAAAGGTTCTTCAAGCTTTTTAAAGCTCAAACTTTTAAAATTCTTCAAACTTTTTAAAGTTCCTCAA
>DPVV01000013.1 GCA_003526525.1 Lachnoclostridium phytofermentans
TCCATCTACAGATACCTCTACCGTATCCTCATTTAATTCCAGTCCCCCTACAGCATAATAATTCTCAGGTTCTTTCTCTTCCTTGGAATCTACCGCCTTTAGATATCTCGAATAACGGCGAAGGTGTGAATTAACTCTGGCCATTAACTCCATTGGTGTGAAGGGTTTGGTCACATAATCATCTGCACCAATATTTAGTCCAGTTACTTTATCAATTTCCTCAGATTTTGCAGATAGCATAATAACAGGAAAATCAAATCTTTCCCTTAACTTCATGGTCATGGTGATACCATCCATAACAGGCATCATAATATCAACAATCGCAAGGTGTATGGTTTCATCTTGGATAATTTCCAACCCCTTCTTCCCGTTCTCTGCCTGAAATACGGTATAACCCTGATTTCTTAAATAGATTCCTATTCCTTCTAGGATTTCTTTATCATCTTCAACGATTAATACGTGATATGATTCCATGTTCTATTCCTCCAATGCCAATTTACGAATTTTTATCTCATAAAATCTAGTACCGCTAATTGTACTGTCATAAACAAGAAAATGTATATTTCACGGACTTATCCTTGTCATAAATAAAAAGTATAAAATATCTTTACTTCACACTTTACTATAGTTATAATACTCCTTCAATTATTCATTAAGCTTATCATATATGATAAGTCGATAAAACACCTTGTTGTAAAACGAAAGAAATTCTTAATATTTTTAGTATTTTGCTTTCCATTAAAAAATTAAGCCAACACATAACTTTTTCTTGCCCTAATAAAAGCTTCTATCTATAGTTTATCAAAGAGTTAAATAAACAATAGAATCACCTAAACATTAGGCAAGAAAAATAGTGTTGGCTTTATATATGTATCTCCTTTAGATTTGCGTGAAATATAAAGTATTTCACGCAAATTTATGACAACGAAAGTTCGCGAACGTAAACTAATTACAGTAACTTTTTCTTCTTTAATATTATGAGAGTAATTATACATATAACAAACGTAATTAAACAAACAATTAAGAATCCATAATCGCTTTGAGCAAATGGCATTCCATCTGTATCCACATTCATTCCATAAAGTCCTGAAATAATCGTCGGTATTGACATTACTACCGTTATGGATGCTAACAACTTCATAACGGAGTTTAAGGTATTATCAATTACAGATGCAAATAATTCTCTAGTACCATTGATAATATCTCGATAAATTCCTGACATCTCAATCGCCTGCTTATTTTCTATGATTACATCATCTAATAATTCTCGATCTTCTGGATAAGATTTTATCCTTTCATTGCGTGACAGTTTATCAAGTACAACACCATTTACTCGAAGTGAAGTTGCAAAATATACTAAGGTAGTCTCTAATTCATGTAGCTCAATTAAATCACCATTTTTTGTATGCTTACTCAGTCTTGCTTCAATTGCCTCTCTCTTTTTATTAATTGTTCTAAGACAATTCTGATAAACTGTTGTACTGCTATATAATATCTGGTATAAAAATCGGCTTTTTTTAGCTGTACTAAATTCTTTTACTTTGTCCATCATAAATGGCTTTAATACTATGGTATCTTCCAAACATACCGTAACGATCGCTTTCTCTGCCAATATGATAGCCAATGGCATCGTGGTATAAAATTCATTACCATGTCGTGTTTCTTTGGTCGCTATGTCAATTAAAATTAAGGTGTATTTATTTTCAACCTCAATACGAGATGCCTCTTCATCATCCAAAGAAGCTTTGATATCGTCCGTTTCGATTCCAGTCTTACTGGAGACAAATGCTATCTCCTCGGGGGAAGGGTTTGTTAAGTTCACCCATACATTTTCTTCAAAGTCTTCTATCTGCTTTAACGTACCTTCAATGGTTTTATAAATTTGAAGCAACGTTTTTGCCCCCTTTCAATATTCTCATTAGATTTACGGCGCATAAAACGCGCCTTTTTATCGAAATTTGCTTTGCAAATTCCGATAAACTATACTCTAAGAAGTTCTTCGCACTTCTTCTCATTAGATTTACGGCGCATAAAACGCGCCTTTTTATCGAAATTTGCTTTGCAAATTCCGATAAACTATATTATAAATATTTTAGTGGAAATTACAAGCAAAGGTTTCATTTTATATGATTTTTTTGTATTTTAAAGGCAAATTTTCCCTCCCGGCATAACTATATATGAAATATGCTTTCACATAGAATATCACCCTACCTAAAGTATAAACCACATTACATAACAATATAAGTAAAAAGGATAACAGAAATGGTATACCATACCCCTTTCTGTTATCCTTTTTACTTTTATTCATGATAAGGATAAGTTCGCAATCATTCTTTTTCTTGTTTCATTCGATTTAATAAGCAAACTATACTATAAATTAAGTACATATTGATTAACCTGCTTATCTGTATATAAGCTTCTTTATCGGATTGAAACGCAGATACTTTTTACTCTACCTTCCCTAACATCAAGCGATTCATTGTTTGGAAGCTTGGAATCTAAAATTAGTTTTGTTTCCCCGTCTTGATACTGTAGTGTATAACTTTCTACTTGATAGTTTCCAGGTAATAAGGCTTTCTTCTTAGACATCTGATAGCTTACTGGTATCTTTCCAAGAAGGGTTGCCTTTACTACGCCATCTTCATCTATTAAATACTCTGGTATGATTGGTTCTAAGGATAGATGAAGTTCTTCCATTTCGTAGCGAAATGGCTTATGGCCAAACATCATAATCTGCCACATATGAATAAATTCAGCGGTGGAACCACTGAGTCTTGCTACAAAACCTTTCCCGTGAATCTTTTCATCAGTATTTGCACTGCTTGCTAAGAAAGAAGAGTTCTCTAAGATACTTCTTCCATATATCTTTTCATTAAGAAAAGGAATTAGCCCATCCTTAAAATCTTCAAAATATTCCTCATATAGTCCAGACTTTAATAACTCTAAGTAGTATTTATATTCCATATGAAGCCATATGGATTCATTCTCAAGCCACCCCGGGGTAAATGCGGTGGAGCGCCCTACTTCAAACGACACCTTATGTAGTGATTCATTCACCTTATACATCTTAAGCTTACGATCATACAAATTACTCGCTTTTACTGCATTATATAAAGCCTTCTTTTCCTCTTTGCTTTGTTCTAACTTTAAATAACGTACTGGACCTTCCAAAAAATAAGGCATTGTAATGAGTTCAAACTCTGTAACGAAGATTCCGTCCTCATTCTTTTCATACTCCTTAGCCTTGTAGTAGAAATACGTAGGACAGATTCCTTTTCCAAGCTCTACCGCTTTCTGTATTCCATTCTTTACAATGAAAGACCAAGAAGTAAGCATTGCTTTGATATCTTCCACTAATAGAAGCACTTTTGTTCCCTCAATACCAAACTTTGTTTTCTCTCTGTAATTTTCTTTGATATCATTCTTTAACTTCCATGCCTCCATGGAAGTGATATTTCTACTTGGCACTTCATTTATTTTTTCCATCAGTTCTTTAATTTCCAGAGCTACAGGAATATTGTTAGGGTAACGATTCACAATTGAAAAAACAAACGTTATCATTCTTTCCAGTTCTATCGTCTCACACATAGAAGAACCAAAGACTCCTGGTAAACCATTTAGAGCATCATACCATCCAGGTTTTCCTGCTTCCATCTCAATTCCCATTCCTTCACTATCAAGGGTAGCGAATTTTAATGAGATTAATAATAGAAGTTTTTCTAAAAGGGAGGTTTCGTACACCGAGCCTTTCCCATAATTGCAGCGTAACTGCTTATGCTCCACATCTTTTTTACTTGACTTATCTAACGATTGATATTGGCGAAGTCCATCTTTAGTCTCTACATAACGGCTTTGTCTTCTTTTTACGATAGCCTTCGCTTCAAAATATGTATAGGTAGTATCGTTATAAAATAACTCTTCTTCTCTTTCTGGATAAATTGAAAGATAAGCTTCTATCAAATCCAAATTATAAGTCCAATGATCTACCCAGTATCCTTCTCCAAAGGAAGCTGCGATTTCACTTTCAGATAACTCCATCACAGACGATAAAGTATCCTCTAGCATTTTCCTATCTAAGCAGCCATGTTGTTCTAGAAATCCTAAGAAACTTCCTGGAGTAAAAGAGTTTTGAAAGAACTTGTAGCCATCCTCCTTTTCCTTAATAGGTAGCATTGATACAACCTCTTCTATTTTCTCATTTGGAATAAAAAACGTAGCTTTTTGCACAGCCAATGGATTGTAGCCATCAATTTGAATTAGGTTATAAAAAGTTTTGATACACTCTTTTTCAACAAATGGTGAAAATAACACGTCACAACGTCTGTTTTGGTTGACATCTCTAAAATTTGCATTTCCTTGAGAATAGTATTCAGGTAGCATACTAAAGAAATTATAATCTCTCTCGATATCTCCATGTTTTCTAGAATATAGATAAAATATTTTATCCTTTCCTAACTTTATCGGATAACCACCACGTAAGATATTGTCAAGGTAGGTTTGCTTACAATAGGCATCAAACGCAGGTGACGCAGTTTTCGTCTCAATTCCCTTACAAAGTTCGTCTGTCAAGGAGATTGCCTCTTCGTATTTTTTCCTAAAATACTCTTCGCCCTCACAGCGAGAAGCAAAATCTCGAACTATCTTAATGCTCTGTGCTTGCCCAATCACCTCATGAATTGTAAAATCTTCGCCTGGCAATAATAATTTCTGCTTAGCAAAAAAGCTACACGGAAGATTATTAGTTACTACCTGATTCTTCCTAAGCAAATCCTTTAAATCTCCTTCTTTAAAGCCAATTGCATCCGTAAGAGAGGTATCATAATCAAAAACAACATAGGGATCGACCAGCACTGGTAAACGCTCCTTCCCATCATATGCAAAGGAAAAATGACCTCCAATTACTTCCTGTACACAGGCGGAATCCTCCATACTAGCTCTCACTTTAAAAAATGGTATACGCTCTGATAAATTCTCAACCTGCATCCATGCTTTCGTCGTCTGTCCCATTTCTTTCATAGAATTAAGACTTACTCCATATGGAATTAAAGAAGGCATACCATCTAGTAATTCCACCATATGCTCTGTATTGCCAATATTTTTAACAGTCACTTTTCGAACTAAGCCACCTAAAGCCACATTTGGAAGAGTAAAATAGGTAACAGTAACACAAATCTTATCATCAATTCTATCTTCTAATACCAATTCGTTCATCCCGATGTACATCGCATGTTCTCTTTCAGCATCAGAGAATGCTTCCATATAGGAGCCATCAATCTTTAAAAACGTACGAAACCCATTGGTTTTGGTCATCTGATAAGCTTGATGAGCAGGATAAAACTCCATAATGGAATGATCCTTATCTAGAACGCCAAAACTTGTAACTGCCTGTCCCCGGTTCACATAAAAACACCAAATTGGAACTCCGTATTTCCCGCTAATTCCAGGTAAGAAACTTGAAAAAGTACTCCCTTTCGTATAATTTCTTATGATAAATCTACCTTTGTTGTCAAACATATTTTCTCCTCCAATCTTGTGTATCCGAAGTTTTTTAATTTAGTTGAAACACTTCACGGTACATTTCACAACTAACTCCCTCTTGCTTAATATATTTTTCATCCTCTTGCTTCATATATTTTTATACTCGTCTAATTTATTTCATTCTCTTGTCTCATTCTATTCTTACTTATCTATCACTTTCTCTTCCCTTTTGTTAATCCACTGGTTTTGATTTCCTTACATATGAATTTTTTCGATATTCCGATGGTGATACTCCGCAGTGATGCTTGAAGATTTTCATAAAATGTTTTTCATTTTCGTATCCAACTTCATTACTGATTTCCACTATCTTTTTCTCAGTTTTTTCAAGTAATTCTTTCGCTTTTGCAATCCGAAGATCCTTTAAATATTGAACAAAATAAGTTCCTGTATATTGTTTAAAAGCGAAGGAAAATAAAGAATAATTCATTGATATGTAATTCGATACAACTGCCATATTTAAATCCTTATTATAATTCTTCTTAATATAAATCAAAGCTAATTGAATCTTTTGTTTATTTTTAAAATCTGAGAATTCGGATATAATCCTTCCATGGAGTTCATTAAGCCATTCCATTAAATTTTCTATATATTTTGAACCTGAATTATATTCATAAATACTTTTATGATGTAGTAGCGTGGTATTGCTAAAATCTATAAGATTTTGGTAACTTTTCTCAATCCCCTCAACAAAACATTGTATCGCATGCTCAAAGTCCTCTGGTGTAATCTTTCCACACCTAACATTGTAACAAAGATTTTTTATAAATTTATCATTTTGTTCCCACTTGCTTGTTCCAAACAATTGAACATATTGGTCAATCTCATCTTCTGACACTTCAAAAACTGATTCTCTAGAAGAATTATTTTCATTTTCTTCTTTCTGATTTTTTTTCTGATTTTCTTTCTG
>DPVV01000506.1:0-1059 GCA_003526525.1 Lachnoclostridium phytofermentans
TAGTTTTGGCAGTAGTAGTGTATGGCCTCTCGTTGCTGGAGAAATGTCTAAAATCGCTCGCGGTAGGTAGTGCTCATATACAGTTGCACGTGAAAATTCTCCAGAAGCTAGTTTACAAAAGATGCAGGAATTATCACTCATAAAAACCCTCCATTCAGTTTAAATTGTTTCATTTATTATAATACATTTTTCAATTTTAGCAAGGGAGAATATCCTCTAATAGCTGAAAATGTCGTATTTAAAGTTGTTATATTTTGTCGTTGCATGTCAACGTGTTGTTGTTGTTTAATATTACAATATTTGCTAAAATATTTGTTGAAAGGGGGCATTAATATGTTAACAATGAAGGATTATGAGCTTTTAAACGAGGTGACAAAAGACAACTCGACGGCAGAGTATGTTTTTCGTCGATTTCGTGATGAGCATCGATTTATTGCGACAAGAACAATTCATGAGCTTCGTAACTGGCTTGCTTGCATTCGAAGTTCACTGCAGTTGCTGGAAGATGATTGTCCTGAAACATCAGATAGCAATTATATGCAGTATATAAAGCAGGACATGATGGTAGTTTGTGATCGCTTAACAGAATTCGAGCGTTTATACGATTGTATGGAGGAAGAATTAAAGAAAGGTAATTTACTGGAATTAATTCAGTCTGTCGTACAAGAGGTAAATATGGAATATGAAAAACAAGGTGTCTTGTTATCGGTTAGCTATGACAAAAAGTCAGAATGTTATGCAAGCGAATGCTGTTTTGATGAGTTACGAATGAGACAGGTGATGAGAAAATTGTTGCAGGAAGCGTTAAATGGTTTTAAACCTGGGAATCAAATCAAGGTGTCGTTAACAATTAGTTCAGAAAAGAGCAAAAAAGGTAAATGCATTCATGTGAAAGTGAGTGACAGTGGCGAGTTTATCCACGAGGAAGATATCCAAAATATTTTTGAACCTTATTATAGTACTGGAGAAGATAATACAGGCGTTGGATTTTCGTTTATGAAAATTACCCTACTACGTCATGGTGGCGATGTCATCGCAAATTGTGACAATGAAGAGTCC
>DPVV01000506.1:1133-3369 GCA_003526525.1 Lachnoclostridium phytofermentans
TACATAGAATTCTACCTTCCGATTACTGCTTAACGATTACAAAGCTATAAGTACACACTTATTATAGAGAATTCGTGACGCCCAGTCACACGATCTCTTATTTATCAGCGCTGCGGGTTCATTTTCTAGAGGTGGATTCGGGTAGGTAAGAGAGTAAAAAAGAGGCTTCTGTTATACGGAAGCCTCTTTTTTACTGTTCAAACATTCTATACACTTTTCCTATCCTGTTTCCTATCTATCTTTTCGTGTTTTTGTTTATAAAATTCCTTCTACGTTCAATCAATTCCTGACAAACAAGTATCTCAATTACATGTTTTAGCCAAACACCAGAGAACGCACTTGGAAGTTTTTCTGGGAAGGCCATAATATCTTCCGTTGATTCATTTTCATTTATTACTTCATTTTCCGTTAATGGTAAGATTCTTTGGTATATTGAATCAACCATTTTTAGAATCGTAGTACGGTCAGGAATTTTATCATAGATGAAACTGCCATCATGATCCAGTCGATTGATTTCTTTTAGAATTTCGTTTCTAAGTCGTTTGAGATGATAGGAATAGAATGATCTAAACATTTCTAAATCCTTTTGATATTGTTCCAATAAGTCCTCACAGGTTTCAGCTTGCTCTAATTTGCTTTCTGCAACTTCAACCGCGGTATTGTATGGAACTTTATATGGTTGTGGAATAGAGTAAAAGGGAATTCTTACCGGTGGGGGTGTATTGTTTTGACGCATGATATAATTGTTTCCGTTTTTTGAGTAGCTTGTATAGTAAGGAGGATTGTAATCAACGGAAGACTGACTAATTCGATCATCAAATGGAGACATAAAAACCTCATATTTATATACTCACAAATAATATATGCGAATGATTACAAGACCGATACCGAAGTTTTCTTATCTTTTAATCAAATCTTAAGATGTTTGTAACCTGTTTGTCCCCAGGGCTTATTGCAGTTTACACAAAAAAAGGGTACAATAAGATAGAAGTATGAAAAATCAAGGTTTTTCATTCAGTATTCTTAGCAAGCAAGTTTTTAAGTTTGAAAAATTCGTATTGTCAGCAAGTACGACAAAGAGCAGCGCATACATGCGGTTATAGATGAATTAGATGGGATGGTATCCTAAGATGGATCAAAAAATATATGAGGCATTTGAGAGTGCATTAACAAAAGATTTAGAGCAGATTATTATAGTAATTCTTCAGATACAGAAAGTATAAGTAAAATAAAAATTCGTCCCGTGCTTTTGAAAAAAGAACTTTTTTTTCAGGCAAGTAGTTTTTGTGGTACTAAAGTTTTACATTCTAATTATGCAAAAGAAGAACTTTTAGAAAAATTGCCAGATTGGTTTTCTGGGCTTTTTCGTCAAGTGGAAATAAAAACCTTATTAAAGCAAGTAAATATACTAATCAGTAAGAAAGGTACAGTTACGGTAAAAACGAAACAGCGTATACTTAAGGATCCACTTTGGAAGTCTAGTGATGGATTACTTGGAGAGGGTAACCTTGAGCTTATCGATCATAACCGTAAGAAACAATACCTATTAAAAGAAGGCGTTGCTATCCCGTTCATGGTGGACTTAGGGATTATGAGTATTGATGGTAACGTAATAAAAAGTAAGTATGATAAATTTAAGCAGATAAATCGCTATTTAGAATTTATTGAAGATATTCTTCCGAATCTTCCTAAGGAGGAAGAAATTAAGGTGATAGACTTTGGATGTGGAAAATCCTATCTTACTTTCGCTATGTATTATTACCTGAAAGAAATCAAAGGGTATCGTATTAAGATAACAGGGCTAGACTTAAAAGAAGATGTCATAAAAACATGTAATGAACTAAAAGAACGTTATGGTTATCAGGAGCTTGAGTTTAGAAAAGGTGATATAAAATCCTATCAAGGTACCAATCAGGTAACAATGGTTGTTACGTTACATGCCTGTGATACTGCAACGGATTTTGCACTTTATAAAGCTGCGTTATGGGGGGCTAAAGTTGTACTATCGGTACCATGTTGCCAGCATGAATTAAATAAGCAGATATCCTGTGATGATTTACAGCCAGTGCTAAAGTATGGTCTTATCAAAGAACGTATGGCAGCTTTAATGACGGATGCAATACGAGCTAATCTCATGGAGGCTCTTGGATACAAGGTACAAATATTAGAATTTATTGATATGGAACATACTCCTAAAAATATCTTAATTCGAGCAGTGAGAAAAGGTAGCCAGCCA